>SKTG01000383.1 GCA_007118045.1 Nitriliruptoraceae bacterium | reverse complement strand
CCCTCGGAACGGGGCTGTGCGACCATCCGGTCCCGTGCGGGTCGCCAGCCGGCGGAGCCCGGCGAGTTGCCCCGTCGAGAGCCGGGTGCGGCACCATGGCCACCGTGGAGCCACGCACCGAGCGACCCTCGGAGCGAGCCGTAGAGCGACCCACCGTAGAGCGATGCGCCGTCGAGTCGCGGTGCAGGGAGGTCCAAGTCCGTGTCGAGGATCCGCGCGTTCCCAGCCGCCTCGGTGGCTGCGCTGCTGCTGCTCACCGCCTGCACGGCGGGCGACACCGCGGACCCGGAGGAGGGCGTCGAACCGATCGACGACACCGACGAGGCGGACGACGCGACGGGTGACGACGCGGACACCGAGGACGCAGACGCCGACGCCGCGGACGACGCCGACGCCGCGGACGCGGCCGGCGAGGCCAGCGTCACCATCGGGTTCGCGGCCGAGCCGGTCAGCCTCGACTTCTCCACCAACGACGGCGCCGCGATCCCCGAGGCCGTGCTCGTCAACGTCTACGAGGGCCTGGTCAAGGTCGACCAGGAGGGTGAGATCGTGCCGCTGCTGGCCGAGTCGTTCGAGGTCAACGACGACGGCACCGTCTACGACTTCTACCTCGAGGACGGCGTCACGTTCTCCAACGGGGACCCCTTCGACGCGGAAGCCGTCGCGTTCTCGATCGAGCGGGTCCAGGACGACTGGACGATCGGTCTGGCGGGTGGCATGGACATCGTGGAGGACGTCGAGGTGGTCGACGACCTGCACGCCCAGGTGACCCTCGCGGAGCCCAGCAACCGGTGGTTGTTCGACATGACCACGCGGATCGGGGCGATGTTCTCGCCGGACGCGGTGGACGACCTCGACGAGGAGGCGGTCGGGACGGGCCCCTACCTCGTCGACGACTTCGTGCGTGGCGACAGCATCGAGTTCGTCCGCAACGACGACTACTGGGGCGAGGACCCCGACTTCGACGAGGTCACGTTCCGCTACTTCAACGACGGCAACGCCACCAACAACGCCCTGCTCAGCGGCGACATCGACGTGATCGGCACCGTCCAGGCGCCCGAGGGCCTCTCGCAGTTCGAGGACGAGGACCGGTTCACGATCATCGAGGGCACCACCAACGGGCAGATCGTGCTCTCGTTCAACCACGACCGCGAGGTGTTCGATGACCCCGAGGTCCGTCAGGCGATCCGTCACGCCATCGACAACGACGCCGTGCGCGAGACCTCGTGGGGTGGTTACGGCGAGCTGATCGGATCGATGGTCCCACCAACGGACCCGTGGTACGAGGAGGAGCTGCTGGAGCTCTACCCCTACGACCCGGAGCAGGCCGAGCAGCTGCTGGAGGAGGCGGGCGCCACCGACCTCGAGCTCGACTTCCGCGTGCCCAACCTGCCCTACGCGGTCAACGCCGCGCAGACGGTGCAGTCGCAGTTGGCACAGGTCGGCATCGATGCGGAGATCGAGGTGCTCGAGTTCCCCGCTGTCTGGCTCGACGAGGTCTTCACCGACGGCGACTACGACATGTCCGTGATCAACCACGTGGAGCCCCGCGACCTCGTGCAGTACGGCAACCCGGACTTCTACTGGGCCTACGACAACGAGGAGGTCCAGCAGCTGCTCGAGGAGGGCGACCGCGGCGACGAGGAGACCTACGTCGAGAACAACCGCGAGGTGGCGCGCATCATCGCCGAGGACGCCGCTGCCGAGTGGCTGTTCCTGGCCCCGAACCTGGTCATCGTCGGGGAGGGCGTCGAGGGCGTGCCGGAGAACCGGGTCGGCGAGGCGTTCGACCTCACGGTCCTCGAACGTGGCTGACCCGAGCGTGACTGATCCGAACGTGGCCGAGCCGAACGTGGCTGACCCGAACGTGGCTGACCCGGCCATGGCTGACCCGATGGCGCCGAGCGGAGCGCACCTGCGGCCGTCGGGAGCTCCGTCGGCTGCCGAGCGATGCTGATCCAGCTCCTGACGCGCACGGCCACGCTGCTGCTCAGCCTGGCGGTGGCGTCGATCCTGATCTTCGCGTTCATGAACGTGCTGCCCGGTGATCCCGCCGAGGTTGCGCTCGGCGTCGGTGCCACGCCGGAACAGGTCGCCGAGTTGCAGGCCCGTTACGGCACCGATCGACCGCTCGCCACCCAGTACCTCGACTGGGTGGCAGGCCTGCCGCAGGGCGACTTCGGGACCTCGTTCGTCACGGGGGCGGCGATCGGCCCGCAGATCGTCGACCGGTTCCTCGTCACGCTGTGGTTGGTGGGCGCCGGCATGGTGATCGCACTGGTGATCGCCGTGCCGCTCGGCACGTTCGCGGCCGTCCGCCACCGTCATCCCGACGGGGTCCTGCTCGCCGGTGTGAGCCAGGTGGGGATCGCGGTTCCCAACTTCCTCGCCGGCATCCTGCTGATCGGACTGGTGTCCGTGCAGTGGCAGCTGCTGCCATCCGGTGGGTGGGTCCCACCCGCACAGGATCCGGTCGAGTTCGCGAGGCGCCTGATCCTGCCGGCCCTGTCCCTCGGGTTGGTCGAGGGCGCAGTGCTGGCGAGGTACGTGCGCTCGACCGTGCTCAACGTGCTGCGGGAGGACTTCCTGCGTACCGCCCGGTCGAAGGGGCTGCGTCCGTACCAGGCGCTCGTGCGGCATGGGCTCCGCAACGCCGCGATCCCGGTCGTGACCGTGCTCGGGTTGCAGTTGGCGGTGCTGCTCGTCGGCGCCGTGGTCGTCGAACGGGTCTTCGTCCTGCCCGGTCTCGGCAGCCTGCTGCTCGACGGGGTCGCGAACCGGGACCTGCTGCTCGTGCAGGGCGTGGTGATGGTGCTGGTTCTGGCCGTGCTGGTGGTCAACTACCTCGTCGACGTGCTCTACACCGTGCTCGACCCGCGCCTGCGAGCCGTGGCATGAGCGACCGTTTCGTGGCCGAGCACCCGCCGCCCGATGTCGCCGGATCGCCCGACCGCGGTCGGTCGTGGGGCGGCAGCGCGATCGTCGGAGCGACGATCATCGGGGTGATCGTGTTCACGGCGCTGGTCTCGTTCGTGTGGACGCCGCACGACCCCCTGCTGGTGCAGGGCGCTGCCCGGCTCCAGGGGGCGAGCAGCGAGTTCTGGTTCGGCACCGACCGCTTCGGCCGCGACGTCTTCAGCCGGTTGATGATGGGTGCTCGCACGGCCCTGTTCGTCGGGGTCGTCGCGGTGAGTCTGGCCGGGCTCGTCGGCACACCGCTCGGCATCCTCATGGGCATGGCACCGCGGTGGCTGAGTCAGCTGTTCCTGCGTACCAACGACCTGTTGCTCGCGTTCCCGGCGTTGCTGCTCGCGATCATGTTCGGTGCGGTCTACGGCGCGAGCACCTTCACCGCCATGATCGCGATCGGCATCGCGACGATCCCGGTGTTCGCTCGGGTGGCTCGGAGCGGCACGTTGCAGGTGCTCTCGAGCGAGTACGTGCTGGCGGCACGTTCGGCCGGCCGCTCGCGTCCAGCGATCGCGCTGCGTCACGTCCTGCCCAACATCGGGGGGCTCGTGATCGTCCAGGCCTCGGTGTCGTTCGCGATCGCGGTACTGGCGGAGGCGGCGCTGTCGTTCCTCGGCTTCGGGACCCAGCCGCCGACCCCGTCGTGGGGCCGCATGCTGCAGGAAGCGCAGGAGCTGGTCGCGGTGGCGCCGATGCAGGCGGTCTGGCCCGGCCTGGCGATCGCCGCCGCGGTCCTGGGTTTCAACCTGCTCGGTGACGGGCTGCGTGACCGGTTCGACCCGCGGCTGGACGATTCCCGATGACCGCTGCCGAGCCCTTCGCCACGCCCGACGGGCCTGACGTGCTGCGCGTCTCTGGACTCCACGTCGGGACGGGGCGGGACACGCTCGTGGAGGACGTCTCCTTCTCGGTCGGACCGGGGGAGCGGGTCGGCCTGATCGGCGAGTCGGGTTCCGGCAAGTCGCTGACCGCGCTGGCCATCATGGGCCTGCTCGCCGACGAGCTGCACGCCTCGGGCGACGTCCGGTTGCGCGGGGTCGACCACGAGCTGTTGACCGCCGGTGAAGCCGAACGGTCCGCGCTGCGTGGCGACACGATGAGCATGGTGTTCCAGGAGCCGATGACGGCCCTGAACCCCTTGATGCGGGTCGAGCGCCAGATCGCCGAGGTGCTGCTGATCCACGGCACCCGGCGAGAGCGGGCAGCTGCGGCGGCCGCCGCCCGCGACCTGCTCGCCGCCGTGGACCTGCCAGACCCGGAGCGGATCGCCCGCCGCTACCCGCACCAGCTCTCCGGCGGACAGCGTCAACGGGTGATGTTGGCGATCGCGCTCGCCAACGGTCCCGAGCTGCTGATCTGCGACGAGCCGACGACCGCCCTCGACGTCACGGTGCAGGCGCAGATGCTGCGGCTGATCGTCGACGGTGTGGCGGACCGCGACGCCGCCCTGCTGTTCATCAGCCACGACCTCGCCGTGGTCGCGACCGTGTGCGACCGCGTGCTGGTGATGTACGGCGGTCGCATCGTCGAGGCCGGCGAGGTGCGACAGCTGCTGACCCGGCCCCAGCATCCGTACACGCAGGGGCTGCTCGCCGCGTCCGACCTCGAGGCGGTGGACGCGCTCGGCCACCTGCCCACGATCGAGGGCAGCGTCCCTCCCGGCGGTCGCTTCCCCGACGGCTGCGTGTTCCGCAACCGCTGTCCTCGGGGTGACGAGCGGTGCACCACCTGGCCGGGGTGGACCGGCACCGAACGGTCCGGGTACGCCTGCTGGTACCCGATCGGGTCCGCCCATGGCTGACCCCATGGCTGACCGGTCCCGGGTTCCCGACGCCGACACCGGTGTCGACGCTGGCCCCGTCTACGAGGTCGCGGGGCTGGAGCGGTCGTTCCCGCAGCCTCGCACACGGCTGCTCGCACCCTCGCCGCGGATCGCAGCGCTCGCCGGGGTCTCGTTCGAGGTGCGGGCCGGGCAGCGCTTCGGGATCGTGGGCGAGTCCGGCTCCGGCAAGTCGACGTTGCTGCGGTGCCTGGGTGGTCTGGAACCGGCCACCGCGGGCTCGATCCGCTTCCGCGGCCGGGAGATCGTCGGAAAGCGGGAGCGGCGGCTCGGCTTCCTCCGCCGTGACGTTCAGCTGGTGTTCCAGGACCCGATGGCCTCGCTGGACCCCCGCATGCGCGTGCGCCACATCGTACGCGAGCCACTGGTCGCCCAGGGGACCCCGGGTGCCGACGCGCGGGTCGCGGAGATGCTCGAGGCGGTCGGGCTCGACCCGGCGGCGGCCGGCCGCTTCCCGCACCAGTTCTCGGGTGGTCAGCGTCAACGCATCGCGATCGCACGGGCCCTGGCCGTGCGGCCCTCGGTGTTGCTGGCGGACGAACCCGTCAGCGCGCTCGACGTCTCCGTCCGGGCCCAGATCCTCAACCTGCTGGCGGACCTCGTGCAGCGGTTCGAGCTGACGCTCGTGTTCGTCTCGCACGACCTGTCGGTCGTCCGCCACGTCTGCGACACCATCACCGTGATGCGTGACGGCGGCATCGTCGAGTCCGGTCCCGCCGAGCAGCTGTGGGAGCGGCCGCGCCAGCCCTACACCCGGCAGCTGGTGGCCGCCGTCCCGACGTTGCGACGTGCGCTCTCCGGTGCGGGTCCGGCCGAGCTGGTGCGCGACGCGGCGGCGACCGCCGGCGGCGACCGGTCCGCAGCGGCAGACGAGGCCCACGACCCGAAGGATGGACGATGACGTCACACGGGCCCCGCCCCGGACCGACCAACTCGTTGGTGGACGTCCCCGGGCTCCGCGTCGGCCACCACGAGCGGTCGGGCGACGGTTGGATGAGCGGGACGACGGTCGTGCTCGTCGGTGAGGACGGGGCGACCGCGGGGGTCGACGTGCGCGGGGGCGCACCGGCCACGCGTGAGACGGACCTGCTCGACCCCCTCAACGTGGTCGAGCGCGTCCACGCGTTGACGCTGTCGGGCGGTTCGGCGTTCGGCCTGGCCGCCGCGGACGGTGTCATGGCGCGGCTCGAGGCACGGGGGATCGGTGTGAAGGTCGCGACACCACCTCGTGTCGGGGCCGCGGCGTCCTCGGCCCCACCGGCCGCGACGGTGCCGATCGTGCCCACCGCGGCGATCTTCGACCTCGGGCGTGGCGGGGACCTGTCGAAACGGCCGGACCCGGGCTTCGGCGCCGCCGCGTTCGACGCCGCGGAGGACGCCGGTCCCGGGGACGTCCCCGGCATGGGTGCGGTGGGGGGCGGGGCGGGGGCGGTCGCCGGCGGGCTCAAGGGCGCCGTGGGGTCGGCGAGCGCCGTGCTCGGTGACGGCGCCACCGTCGCCGCGCTGGTGGTCGTCAACTCGGCGGGCTCCACGCTCGACCCTGCGACCGGTCAGCTCTACGGCGCCCGGTTCGGGCTGGGCGAGGAGTTCGCGCAGCTGCGTGCCCCCACGCCCCAGGAGGTCGCAGCCCATCGGTCCGCGGTCGGCTCCGAGCTCACGACGCTCAACACCAGCATCGCCGTGGTGGCCACGGACGCGCGGCTGTCCAAGGCGCAGTGCACCAAGCTCGCCGGGATCGGCCACGACGGCTTCGCACGGGCCATCCGTCCCGTGCACACCATGGTCGACGGCGACACGGTCTTCGCCGTCGCAACGGGCGGGCGGCCCGAACCCGAACCGGTCGAGCTCCACCACCTGCTCACCGCGGCCGCGGACTGCGTGTCGCGCGCGGTCGCGCACGGCATGCTCGCGGCGACGTCCGTGACGACCGAGGTGGGGATCTGGGACAGCTACCGCGACCGTTTCCCCTCGGCGCTCGCGGATGGATGAGTGCCCCCTCCGTGACCTGACGGACTCCATCGCCGATCGGGACCCCGCCGCCGATCGCAACCCGTCCGTCGACCTGCAGCATGCTGCACCACCCACCGAGCCAGCACCCCGACCCAGGAGTACCGCGTGAACT
>SKTG01000478.1 GCA_007118045.1 Nitriliruptoraceae bacterium | reverse complement strand
TCGAAACCGTCGTACTCGGGACCGTCGTACTCGTGACCGTCGTACTCGGGACCGTCGTACTCGTGACCGTCGTACTCGTGACCGTGGTCCTCGGAACGGCCGTCCTCGGAACCGTCGTCCGTGGCGCCTGGCGGCGCGGCCTGCCCGGGAGGCGGGACCTCCTCGCCGGCGGCTCGGGTCGAACCGCCACCTCGCTCGATCCAGCGGGTGTCCGCGTGCTCGTCGTGATCGAGCACACGGGTGTCCCCGTCGCCGGAACCGCGGGGCCGGCCTGCCGAGTCCTCGAGCACCCGGGTGTCGCCGGTCCCGCCGGCGGCCAACGCCGTCGGGTCGTCGGTGTCGGCGTCGGACGCTTCGGTTGCCTGCGCGGCCCCGGGCGGTACGTCGAGGTGCGGTACCGCCACGAGGCCGCCGGGTACGGCCTCGGACAGCGCCCGACCGAAGGCGTTCGCGTCCGGGAAGCGATCCTCGGGCTCGGAAGCCGTGGCCCGCGCCACCACCTCGTCGATGCCCACCGGCAGGTCGGCCCGCAACGTGGAGGGGGCCGGCACAGGACGCTCCAGGTGGGCCATCGCCGTGGCGAACGGTGATTCGCCGGTGTGGGGCGGTTGCCCCGTGAGGCACTCGAACAGCACGATGCCGAGGGCGTAGACGTCGGCGCGTGCGTCGAGCGGCTCGCTGCGCACCGCCTCGGGGGAGAGGTAGTGCGGTGAGCCCACCAGCACCTCCGGACCGAAGCTGGCCGTCGCGCTCGCGGCCGCTCGAGCCAGCCCGAAGTCGGTGACGCGCACGGTGCCGTCACGTCCGAGCAGCAGGTTCTCCGGTTTGACGTCACGATGGACGAGTCCGTGTCCATGCGCCGCACCGAGCCCCGCCGCCGCCGGCGCCAGCACCGCCGCGGCCTCCTCGGCGGGCAGCGTGCGCCGGACCCGGAGCAGGTCGCGCAGCGACACACCCTCGACGAGCTGCAGCACCAGGAACGCCCCGTCGTCCGTCTCCCCCCAGTCGTGCACCGTCACCACGTTGGGGTGGGAGAGGGCCGCCGCCGCCCGCGCCTCCCGCCGGAACCGATCGAGGAAGGCGGGGTCGGTGGCGAGGTGGGCGTGCAGCAGCTTCACGGCCACCTGACGGTCCAGGACGGTGTCGTGGGCGCGGCGGACGCTCGCCATGCCGCCTCGGCCGAGCTCCTCGCGCAGCACGTACCGCCCGCCGACCCATCGCGGCGGGGCCTGCTGTGACGGAGCACGATCGACCACCAGGTCGACCTCCCGAGGCCGGTGAGGGGGCAGCGTACGCGAGGCCGCGCACCGATCCTCGGCGCCGGCTCGGGCGCTCGGACGGTGCCGACGCCGCCCGTACAGGCCTCAGCGTGTCCGCTGCTGCCGGTCGAGCCGGTCGCGCAACGTCTCGTACGTGGTACGCAGCTCCTCGATGCCGCCTCGCAGTTGGTCGACCTCGCGAGCGAGTTCGCCCCGCACCGAGTCGAGGTCCCCATCGAGGTCGTCCACCTCGTCGCGCAGCGTCGCGAGGCGCTCCTGCGCCCCCGCGAGCTCCGAGCGCAACTCGCCATCCAGGGCTTCGAGTCGCTCTCCGAGCGTCGCAGCCGTCGCGTCCAGCTCGTCGCGGAGCTGCTCGAGCTCGTCGTCGTTCTCGGCGAGCCCCGTCTCGAGCCGGGACACCGCGTCGTCCAGCTCGCCGAGCGTCTGCTCGGCGTCCAGGTCGCCGATCAGCTCCTCCAGCGAGTCCTCGAGTCGTTCGATCCGGCGCTCGTTGGCGCGTTCCGCGGCCCTGACCTCCTCGAGCTCGTCCCGCAAGGCGTCCACGTCCTCGCTGTTCGCGCCGGTACCGCAACCGACGAGCACGGCGGCGAGCAGGACGGCGGTCGCCGGCGCGGTCCGCGGGCGGGGCGGACGACGGCCCGTCCACGCGGCCGCACGTCTCCTCGAGTGGGGACGGCGGAGCGAGGTGGTGCGCACGGGCCGGAGCCTACGTCGCGCACGGGCGGATGCGAGGACCCGTCTGCCGCCCGCCACTCGGCGTGGCGAGCGATAGCTTCGGACCGCCTGGCGCGAGGAGGACGAGCGTGGCGTGGCGACGGCGGCGTGACCGGACCGGTGACGAGCCGGCCGGCGGCTCGGGCGAGTCCGGGCCGGACGAGCCTCGGCCCGATGACGCCGGTGGGTCGCCGGCCTCGGCTGCGGACGGGTCTGCTTCCTCGACCCCGGACGGGTCTGCTTCCTCGACCACGGATGGGTCTGCTTCCTCGACCCCGGACGGGTCCTCGGCCTCGGCTGCGGACGGGTCGCCGGCCTCGAGCCCGGACGGGTCCTCGACCTCGGCTGCGGACGGGTCGCCGGCCTCGGCCCCGGACGGGTCCTCGGCCTCGGCTGCGGACGGACCGCGGGCATCGGGTTCGGAGGGGGACGCCACCACGTTCGACGATCAGCTCGAGCTCGTTGGCTTCCGGATCCAGGGTCGGACCCGTCGCGGGGGTCGGATGTGGGAGCTCAGGTTCAGCCGGTTCCTGACGTTCGTGCTGCACGACTACGACGACACCGTGGTGCTCTCCTGGTCGTTCTCGCTGGGTGACTACGTCGACGAGCGGGGGTGGCGTTCCAGCCTCACCGATCTGTCGACCGCCGAGATCTACCCCAAGCACGACGTGCGCCTGCCCTTGGACATCGAGGCGGTCGGAGCCGAGATCAACCGCATCCGCGGCTCGCTAAGGCTCGACCTCGGAGACCCATCGCTGTAGCTGCGGCTTCGATCCCGCTACCCGCCGCCGTGGCTTCGGCCACCGGGGGCGTCCGTCATCGGCGCCGGCGACGGGCCAGTTGCGGGGGGAGCAGCGACACGTCCTCGCTCGCCAGTCGCTCGCCGCGCTCGCCGGCGGTGAGCAGCCCACGGATCGCGGACCCGCCGACGATCACGACCTCGAGGAGGAAGGCGACGAGCAGGGCGACGCCGACCAGTTCGCCCAACAGCCCCAGTTCGAGGCCGTCACGGGTGATCGCCGTGACCGCCCACACGATCACGACGAGACCGGCGAGCCCGAGCAACACCGCCCGCAACCGTCTCGCCGTGCGCGCCCAGTCGACCAGCGGCGGGTGGTCGTCGGTGCCCGGGGACCCCACGGGGCCGCCGTGCCTCCGAGCCGCGCCCGGCTCGACGTCGCTCGGGTCGGTCCGGCCGGTCACCGCCCGCCCCCGTCGGCCACCGCCTCGAGCGTGGGCAACGCGTCCAGCCTCGCCTCCAACTCGTCGATGTCGACGACGTTGTCCCAACGGGCCTCGATCGTGCCGTCGTCCCCGACCAGGAACACCCAGGGCTCGTTGCCCCCGAACTCGGTCTGGATGAACGCCGCGGCCGCCTCGTTCAGCTCCCCCTCGTCGAAGTCCTCCCAGACCTCGAGGTGGACGAAGTCGGCGCGATCGTCGTACTGCTCGGACAGGTCGGCCAGCACCTCCGTCAACGGTCCACAGAAGCGCGTCGCGCAGTAGACGGGCGTCGTGACGCCGACGACCACCGGGCGGCCGGCTTCGATGGCCGCCGCGACGGTGGTCTCGTGCAGCTGTGGGTCCGGTATCTCGTCGTCCTCCTGCTGGGCACGCGAATCGAGGGCGACCGGCGCGGCCTCGCCAGCCTCCACGTCCCCGAGCGTGAGGTTCTCGACGGCCGGTGCCTCGTCGCCCACGTCGGGTACCTCGGGTTCCTCGAGGACCTGGAACGACTGCTGTCCGCTGACCACCGTGCCGTCCTCGAGCTCGGCGACCACCCGGAGCCCCCAGAGCCCGGCTCGGTCGAGGTCCACCTCGGCGGCGTACACGCCGCTGCCGGTGTCCTCCAGCAGGGTGGGCCGCTCGCCGAGCTCCGCTTCCGGCTCGATCCCCGGCACACCCAGGAAGCTCGCCGTCACCGTCTGCTCGATCTCTGCCTCCATGTCGGCTTCGCCCTCACCGAGGAAGGCGAGACCGAACTCGAGCTCGCCACCGCCGACGAGCTGGCGGTCCGGGCTGAACACGCCGGCCATCAACCGCCGGTCCTCGCCGGCCGCGAGGTCGAAGCTGGCGATGGCGAGGGACAGCTCGGTCAGCTCGCCGTCCCCCTCCGCCTCGGCGTCCGAGGCGGGGTCGGTCTCCGCACCGCAGGCGGCTGTGAGCAACGCGACGGCGCCCAAGCTGGCTGCGAGACGCCGCCAGCGGGGCGGCGACGGCGCGGGCCGGACGCGAGGCTGGTGCACGGATGCTCCACGGGAGCGGGCGGTGGGGGCCGGCGCTGAGGGTACGGCAGGGGGCGAGGGACCCGGTGACGAGAACGGAACCTCGCATGCGGGGCTCGTCGCCCTCGGCTCGGTCCGTACCCTGTCCGCATGCGTGCTCTGGCATGGACGATCCCGTTGTTGCTCCTGGCGACCGCGTGCACGCCGGTCGACGCCGACGACGCGGCCGACGACACGGACGAGGAGACGGTCGACGTGCGCGTCGGTGGCGGGCCGGACGTGGAGTCCACGCTGCTGGCCCGGACCATGACCGCCATGCTGACCGCGGAGGGGCTGAGCGCCGAGATGGTGCCCTTCTCCGACGCACGCGACGCGCGCCAGGCCCTGGAGCTCGGTGCCATCGACGCGCGGCCCGCGTACACAGGGGAGGCCTGGCTGGAGGATCTCGGCCGGGCCGACCCGCCCGGCGACGTCCGCGAGAGCTTCGTCGAGGTACGCGACCACGACGGCGAGGACGACATCGTCTGGTTGCCGCCGCGCTTCGATGACGGGACCGACACCCCGCCGGCGAACGCCACGTTCGCCTTCGTGGTCGGAGGCCCCCCATCGGTCGACGCGGAACTGACCACCGTGTCGCAGCTGGCGACCCGGCTGTCCGAGCGTCCTGACGCGACCCTCTGCGTCGACGAGGAGTTCGCTTCGCGCAGCGACGGGCTTCGGGCGGTGCTCATCGCCTACAGCGTGCGTAGCGATCAGCCGGTACTGGCCGCGGCGCCCGACGAGGTCGTCGGCGGTGTCGGTTCGGGCGAGTGCATCGCCGGCCTGACGACCGCGACCGACGGGACCGCCTGGCAGGCCGGGCTACGTCCGCTGACCGACGACCTCGAGGTGTTCCCGGCTTTCGTGGTGCTCCCGCAGGTGCGTCGCGCCGCTGTCGACGGCACCCCCGGACTGCGGCGTGCCTTGGCCCCGATGGCGTCGGAGCTGAGCACGGAGCTGCTCGGGTCGTGGAACGCGCGCATCGTCGCCGGCGAACCGATCGAGGACGTGGCCGAGGAAGGTGCGCAAACCCTGGTGGAGCTCGCCGGACGTGACGCCGAGAGCCTCGAGGACGGCTGAACGCTCCCGTTGTCCGCGACGATGTCCGCTCTCACTCTCGCGGAAGCACGACGACCTCGCGCCCGGACGTGACGGGTCGAGGATCGGGGCTGGGTCACAGGTCGGCCACCCCGCGGCACGAAGGTCAGCGCTGCGTCACGGGCGCCGTGCCCTGTTCACGGCGGCGTTCTGATGAAGGGTCGGCCGAGGGTGACGAGGTCCGTATCGCGCTCGGTAGCGACGCGGGACGAATGGGTCGGCCGAGGGTGACGAGGTCTGTATCGCGCTCGGTAGCGACGCGGGACGATGGGTTAGCCGAGGGCGACGAGGTCCGAATCGAGCTCAGTAGCGGCGTGGGACGAAGGATTGGTCCTCCATCGGCGGGCGCACGTACCCGGGGCGCTCCGCAGGACGCGGCGGCAACTCGATCGGCTCCGGTGTCTCGTTGCCGTAGTCGAACTGGTCGAGCAGGTGTGCGATCGTGTTCAAACGGGCGTGCCGTTTCACGTCGGCGTCGACGACCCACCACGGTGCCTGCTTGATGTCCGTGTGGATGAACATCTCGTCCTTCGCCCGCGAGTACTCCTGCCACCGCGCGCGTGACTCGATGTCCATCGGGGAGAGCTTCCAGCGTTTCGTCGGATCCTCGTTGCGGGCCTGGAAACGCCGCTCCTGCTCCTCGTCGCTGACCGAGAACCAGTACTTGACCACCTTGATGCCGGCCCGTACCAGCATCCGTTCGAACTCCGGACCCGTCCGCATGAACTCGCGAACCTGCTCCTCGGTCGCGAAGCCCATCACCCTTTCGACTCCGGCGCGGTTGTACCAGGAACGATCGAACAGGACGATCTCTCCGCCGGCCGGCAGTTGCTCGACGTATCGCTGGAAGTACCACTGGGTGCGCTCGCGGTCCGACGGGGTGCCGAGCGCCACCGTGCGCACGATCCGCGGGTTGGTGCGCTCGGAGATGCGCTTGATCACCCCACCCTTGCCGGCCGCGTCCCGCCCCTCGAAGACCACCACGGCCCGGTGACCGCCGGTCTTGACCCAGTGGGTGAGCTTGACGAGCTCGATCTGCAGGCGTTCGAGTTCCTGCTCGTACAGGGCCTTCTTCAGTACCCCGCTCTTGTTGTACTCGTCCGGACCGAACTGGCGGTGCTCCCCGACTTCGCCCACACGTTCTCCCGTCCATCCCGGTCGCGGAGGGCTCCGCGCCGTCGAGGCGCAGGGTCCTCGGCAGCGTCCCACGGAGCGAGGTGGTGTGCGCGGACCATCGCGCCCTGCGCGCTCGTGGAGGCGATGCCGCGACACCGAGGGCCACGTCTCCCTCGGCGGCTTCGACGTCCACGGTGAAGCCCTTGGTCCTACGGCGGTCGGTGGCGGCAAGGCTCACGACGGAGCATCCGCCCGAGTCCTCGACGGTGCGCAGAGTGAAGCCGCATCGATGTGTTGCTCGGCGGGAAGGCGCACGATGCAGCATCACTCGGTCTCCTGAGCCGTGGTGGATGGCAGGGCAGTGCTCGGTCACGGTGGGGCACGGTTCGGGTCACCGGGTCGGCCGCGATCGTCAGATCCATCGGGACCACTGGGTTGGCGGCCCGGTCCGCCTCGTCGTCGGTCGCGACCAGCGGTACCACCGGGTGGCCGGTCGCGGGG
>SKTG01000318.1 GCA_007118045.1 Nitriliruptoraceae bacterium | reverse complement strand
GCCGCATCGTGACCCGGACCTCGAGCCGGTGGTCGGCGCGGCCGTTGTAGACGCCCCGGAACGGGGCGACGTCGTCGTAGTCCCGCCCACGCCCGATCGTGACGTGCCGCTCCCCCACCACCTGCTGGTTCGTCGGATCGAGCGCCACCCAGCCGTGACCCGGGACGGCCACCTCGACCCAGGCGTGGGTCTCGACGTCGACCTCGTGTGCCTCGCTCTCCCGACCGGTGCTGTCGTCCACCGTGAACAGGTACCCGGAGACGTAGCGCGCCGGGACGCCGACCTCGCGGTACATCGCCAGGGCCAGGTGCGCCACGTCCTGGCAGACCCCCGAGCCGCCCGCGAAGACCTCGTCCACGCTCACACCGACGAAGGTCTCCCCGCGGCGGTACTCGAGCCCGCCACACCGCTCGTGGACGGCGTGGACGAACGCGAGCAGGTCGTCGCCAGCCGCGTCGCGGAGCGTGTTCGCCTCAGCGGCGACGGCCGCACCCCACGCGACGTGCGGCGAGGGCTGGAGGAACTCGAGGTGATCGTCGCCGAAACGCTGGTCCTCGAGCGCGCTCATCGGAACGCCGGTCACCGGCGGTGCGGCACCCGCGGTCTCCACGGTGGCCTCCGCGAGCACCTCGAGGACCTCGTGGGCCGCGCGCACCCCGAAGGTGTCGACGCGGGTGCCCCAGTGGTCCACGTACGAGGCCACGCGCGACGAGGGCGTGGTGGTGACGTGGTAGTGCACCAACGCCTGCCGCTCGTCGGTGGCCGGGCAGGCCCGCAGTTCGTTCTGGGACTCGGAGACGGGGGCGTCGTAGCGGAAGCGGGTCAGGTACCGGATGTCGAGCCGCACGTGTCACCTCGTCGTCGGTGTGGAACGGATGGTGGGCGGGCTCGCGGCGTCCCGCGGCGCCGCCGGTCCCGAGGGCCCGCAGCCGCTCGATGCGACCACCACGACGTGAGCCGCTTCCCCGAGGTCGCCTCGCCGCCGGCTCACGAGGTCGCGATGGCGCGTAGCTCGCCATCGGGGTGGTGACGGAAGAACTCGTCCGCCACCGCCTCGGCGACGTCGGCGACGCGGTTCTGGACGCTGTCGAGCAGCTCGTGCAGTCCGACCTCGAACAGCTCGGCGACGTCGCGGTACTGCAACGACGAGGTGGCCCGCCCGAGCCGGCGGGTCGCGCGCGAGGGTTCCCCCTGTCGCAGCACCTCGAGCTGGTGCATCGCCCCCGTCAGGCAGTACAGCACGCTGCGCGGCAGATCCGGCTCCAGCAGGAGGAACTCGACCACGTCGGCAGGATCCATCGAGGAACGGTAGCGGCGCCGGTAGGCCTCGAAGGCCGAGGCCGACTTGAGCACGGCGATCCAGTGGTGGAAGTCGGCCCGGTCCGCACCCCGGGGCACCTCGCCACGGGCGCCGCCCAGGCGCCGGGACGGACCGGCCAGGGCCTCGAGCTGTGCGTAGCGCACGTCGATCAGCCGGCAGGTCATCTCCGCGCGCTCGAGCAGGCGCCCGAGGGCCATGAAGCGCCATCCCTCGTCGCGCGGCATCGTCTCGCTGGCGACGCCGTAGATCGTCATCGAGCCGCGGCGCACGAACGCGAACAGCTCGTGCGGCTGATCCAGGAGGTCCTCCTGCAGGTCGCGGCGGCCGAGGGCGAGGTGCAGGTCGTTGATCGCCTCCCACAGCTCCGAGGAGATCAGCTCGCGCACCGAGCGGGCGTTCTCCCGCGCCCGGCTCACCGACGCCGTGATCGAGCCGGGGTTGCTGGCGTCGAGGACGAGGAACCGCATCACCCCGTCCACGTCGATGGGGGTGTCGCCGTACTCGGCACGCAGGTACAGCACGTCGAGCAGCTGCTCCCAGCTCTCCGTGATCTCGCGCGTGGGCGACTCCAGCAGCGTGTGGTAGGTGACGTCGGCCATGCGCGCCGTGTCCTCGGCGCGTTCGACGTAGCGACCGGCCCAGAACAGGTTCTCCGCGAGGCGTGCGAGCATCGTCAGGCCCTCCCGCCGCTGGCCGCACCGCTCGGGGCGAGGTCACCCACGGGGTCCTCGGTCGCCGTGCCGCCGGCGATCACGTCGGCTCGGAGGGCGTCGTCCGGGGTCGCGTCGTCCGCGGTCGCGTCGTCGCCGGTCGCGTCGTGGCCGGGCGCGGCATCGAGCACCCAGGTGTCCTTCGACCCGCCCCCCTGGGAGGAGTTGACCACCAGGGAGCCCTTGCGCAACGCCACCCTCGTCAGACCACCGGGCACGACCTCGACGGATTCACCGGAGATCGCGAAGGGGCGCAGGTCGACGTGGCGACCCTCCATCTCCCCGTCGATCAAGGTCGGGTGACGGGAGAGCTGGACGAGCTCCTGGGCGATGTATCCCCGCGGGTTGGCGACGATGCGGTCGTGCATCGCCGCCACCTCGGCCTCGCTGGCGTGCGGCCCGATCAGCATGCCGTGACCACCCGACTCCGCCACCGGCTTGACCACCAGCTCGCCGAGACGGTCCAGCACCTCGGCGCGCTGCTGGTCGTCCCAGAGCACGTAGGTCGCGACGTTCGGCAGGATGGGCTCCTCGCCGAGGTAGAAGCGGATCAGGTCGGGCACGAACACGTAGAACGCCTTGTCGTCTGCGACCCCGTTGCCGATCGCGTTCGCGATCGTGACGTTGCCGGCGCGCGCCGCGGACAGCAGGCCGGGGACCCCCAACGCCGAGTCCGGGCGGAACACCACCGGGTCGAGGAAGTCGTCGTCGACCCGCCGGTAGATCACGTCCACTCGCTTGAGTCCCTGGGTCGTGCGCATGTGGACCACGTGCTCGTCGACGACGAGGTCGCGTCCCTCGACGAGCTCGATACCCATCTGCCGCGCCAGGAAGGCGTGCTCGAAGTACGCGGAGTTGTACACGCCCGGGGTCAGCACGACCGCGACCGGGTGCTCGCCCGCGGACGGTGGCGCGACCTCGCGCAGCGCCCGGAGCAGCATCGGGCCGTAGTGGTCGACGGGTCGCACGCGCTGCTCGGCGAAGGCCCGTGGGAGCACCCGGGTCATCGCCGCCCGGTTCTCCAGCACGTAGGAGATGCCCGAGGGGTTGCGCAGGTTGTCCTCGAGCACCACGTAGGTGCCCTGGCGGTCCCGGACCAGGTCGACGCCGGAGACGAGGCACCGGGCGGCGTGGGGCACCGGGATCCCGAACGCCTGGCGGCGGAAGCCCTCGGCCGTCTGCACCAGCCAGCGTGGTACGACCCCGTCCCGCACGGCCGCCTGCTCGCCGGCGTAGAGGTCCTCGAGGAAGCGGTTCAGGGCGGTCACCCGTTGCGCGACCCCCCGCTCGATCGTGGCCCACTCCCCCGCCGGGACGATCCGCGGCACGAGGTCCATGGGGAAGGTGCGCTCGACGCCGGCGTCGTCGCCGTACACGGTGAACGTGATGCCGGCCGTCCGGAAGATGCCGTCGCGGATGCGCTCACGGCGCTCGAGGTCGTCCGGCGCGATCCCGCGCAGCCGGTCGACCAGTTCCACGTAGTGCGGCCGGACGGAGCCGTCGTCGTGGAAGACCTCGTCGAAGAGGTCCTCGGTCAGGTAGTCGTCGAACAGCGCGCTCATCGTCGCGAACCTAGCGGCCACCCGCCGCCGTGGTCATCCAGCCCCCACCCCGGCGGGTCCGGCGGTCGCGCGACGTGGTGCACCACCGTCAGCTCGAGCGGCGCCGTGCCGTTGCCCCGATGAGGACCACCACCCATCAGCCGCACGGATCGTCGGCAGGACGGCGGCGGCAGGCTACGGTCGAGGAAGGTGGTCCCGGGGCGACCACGGAGGTGGCCCGGGGCGACCATCGGGGACGAGCACGCACGTGCTCCACGGGGCGAGGTCATGGGACGGACCGCAGACGTACGCGTGACGGTCGGCCCGCGCGGGCTGACGTGTTCCGCGCCCGACGAACCCGAGCACGCCTGGGCGGCCCGGACGGCGCTGGTGCGAGCGTCGCGACGGCTCGTCGCCGTCTGCGGGCACGACCCCGACCGGTCGGTCTGCGACGAGGCCGGGTGCGCGCTCGCGCGGTGCGGGGCGGCCCACTGGTGCGTGCTCGCGCACCGGCTGTCGGGTCTCGACGACGACCCGCCCGAGGACGACACCGCAGTGGGAGCCGGCGACGCCCCCGACGCGGCGGATGCCGCGGTGGCGGCGTTCCGTGCCGGTCTCACGGCAGCGACGGAAGCCGTCCGCTACTGCCGCCGCAACGAGCATCCCCTCGGCCGCTGCTGGTTCGGGACGGCGACCCGACCCGACGGCTGTGGCGAGGTCCTGCGCGCGGCCCATCGTGGCTGACCGTTCCCGGGCCGACCGCTGCTCGCCCCAGGACCAGGCGCTGAGAGTGGTGGTGACGACCACCCAGCGTGGTGTCAAGGGTCCGCGGGATCCCGCCGATACTGCGGAGGGTGGTCCGAGACAGCGGGAGCAGCCCCGGCCCGGAGGAGCGCGAGCGTGGCCGTCGATCCTCCCGAGCACCATCCCGAACACCATCCCGAGGACCCCGAGCTCGCCGAGGCCGCCCGGGCGAGCGTGAGCACGCACCGCGAGCTCGTCCTGCTCCGGCTGATGCTGTCGGGCGTGAGCGTGGAGACCTTGGTCCGGCTCTTCCCCGACTGGGCGCCGCTGATCACCCGCCTGCAACGGCGCTCGGCCCCGGACCCCGGTGGGCAGCCGTAGCCCTCCTCGAGCGACCGCCGCCCTGTGCGCGGGACGGTCACCGCGGGACGGTCACCGCGGCGCGGGTTCGGCCAGCAGGTACCAGACGGACTGGTCGACGCCCGGTGCCGCCGGCGGCTCGATGCCCCGACCGGTCACCAGACGCAGCCCCGCCCCGTCGAAGCCGTCGAGCAGCTCCGGTCCCAGCACGATCGCGGCGTCGAGCCGGTCCGTGAGCAGCGCACCGTCGGGGAAGCGGTAGCTGAGCGTCGCCCGGCGTCGCGCCGTCCACGGGTCGAGCTCACCGGCCTCGATCGTGACCCTGACGGCCGGGGAGCCGTCGAGCGGGAGCAGCTCGCCCACCGACCGGTCCGGCATGGACGTCAGCCACCAGGGTCCGAGCACCTGCAGCGCGACCTGACCGCCGTCGGCGCACCGGCTCGCGGCCCGCTCCAGCAGACGCCGGCGCGCCGCCGGATCGGCCTGTTCGTTGAGCAGCGAGGTCGCGAGCAGCACGAGCGCCGCCGGCGGTCCCGCGGGGAGGTCGGTGACATCGGCGGCCAGCACCTCCGCCCGGTCGCCGACGCGGTCCCGCAGGGCGGCGAGCATGGCCGGATCCCGCTCGACCGCGGTCACCTCGAGGTCGAGGTCGCACAGGGCCGCCGTCAACCGCCCCGCGCCCGCTCCGAGCTCGAGCACGGGGCCCTCGGCGGCGCGGGCCAGCTCGAGCCACCACCGGTCCGCCGTCGTGATCGGCAGCCGGGCGTAGAGCTCAGCACGCGCCCACGCGTCGAGGTGCGGGCCCTGACCGCTCACGCTGCTCCACCACTCACGTTCCCCCCGCCGTTCGTGTGCCGAGGGCCGCCGCCAGCCGCCACGCGAGACCTGTCCGTCGGTCGCTCGGCCGGTCCTGCCGGGCCGCGACGTGCAGCGCCTCCGACTGCCCGACGACGATCAGCGCTCGTTGGGCCCGGGTGACGGCCGTGTAGACGAGATTGCGCCACAACATCGGTCGGTGCGACCGATCGAGCACCAGGACCACCACCGGCCACTCACCGCCCTGCGCCTTGTGCACGGTGACCGCCCACGCCGGCGTGAGGTCGCGCGCCTGGGCGGACGTGCACGTGACCTCCCCGCGCGGGAAGGCCACCCGCAGCGTCCCCTCCCGCTTGTCGAGGTCGACCACGCCGCCGACGTCGCCGTTCGCGACGTCGAGCTCCGGGTCGTTGCGCGTCTGCATCACGCGGTCCCCGATGTTGAACCCCGCCACGCCGGGGCGGTCGGCAGCGGGGTTGAGCGCCTCCTTGAGCGCGGCGTTGAGCGCGTCGACCCCGGCCGGTCCCCGGTACATCGGGGCGAGCACCTGCACCTGCTCCACCTCGACGTCGAAGTAGCCGGGCGCGCGTTCGGCGACGGCCTGCACGACCCGCGGGACGATGCGGTCGCGCTGACGCTCCTCGGCCACGAAGACGTCACCGTCGACGCCCTTGAGCTGCGCGACCTCGCCGGCGAGCACCTCGTTCGCGAGACCGACGATGCGGCTGTCCGCCGCCTGCCGGTGGATCTCGGTCAGCTCGGTCACGGGCAGCGCCGCCGAGCGCAGGAGGTCGCGCAACACGTCCCCCGGCCCGACCGAGGGCAGCTGCGCGGGGTCGCCCACCAGCAGCAGGTGCGCGCCGTCGTCGACGGCGGCCACGAGCCGGGAGGCCAGCCAGGTGTCGCACATCGACACCTCGTCGGCGACGACGAGGTCGTGGGGCAGACGCTCGTCCCTGCCGTAGCGGAACGCGAAGCCGCCATCGCCGGTCGGGCGCGCGTCCAGCAACCGGTGGATCGTCGTCGCGGGGCGTCCGACGAGCTCCTCCATGCGCTTCGCGGCCCGGCCCGTCGGGGCACACAGCGCGATCTCCGCCCCGGCGCGCTCCGCCGCACGCACCACCTCGTCGACCGTCCGGGTCTTGCCGGTACCCGGCCCGCCGGTGAGCACGGAGACCGGGTCGCTGAAGACCGCCCGGACCGCGGCCCGTTGACCCTGGGTGAGCTCGTCGCTCGGCTCGAGGTCCTCGAGGTACGGCGTGAGCCGGGGGCGATCGGCGCTGGCGAGCGTCGCCAGGCCGCGAGCGAGGCGGCGCTCCGCCGCGAACGCCTCCGGGGTCGACACGACCTCCTCACCATCGGCCCCGTCCCCGTGCTCACCACCTCCACGTCCACCGGGTCGGCGGGTGGCTCCGTCGACCGCGGGAGCCGGCTCGCCCGGCGCGGCGCCCACCCGGTCGACCTCGAGCTCGCCAGCCGCCACCGCCGCCGCGACGCCGTCGGC
>SKTG01000240.1 GCA_007118045.1 Nitriliruptoraceae bacterium | reverse complement strand
CCACCACCCGCCCAGGCGGGCCGACGGCCGGACCGCGTTCCTCCGGTAGCCGGCCGAACCCACGGTCGTCGTCCTCGTCCCGCGGTGTGTCGACCGGTGGGGCCGCGAAGGCGGCCGGGGTTAACGAGAGCGCGAGGAGCGCGGCGGTCACGGCCGCCACGCATCTGGTGCTGCGCATACAACCCTCCGATGTCCGATGGATGCCGGGTCGGGTACCCGACCCCGGGGCATCCTGGTCCAACGATCGGTGGGCATGTGGGGCTAGTTCGTTCCGGCGCGCCCGCCGCGCGAGGGCCGCTGCGCGGGCCCCGGACTGACTAGGACGTGACTGACTAGGACGTGGGTGTCCGGACCCGCCAGGTGGGGTGAGGGGTCGGACGGTCGGTCACCCCGTCATCGTGAGACGACGCAGGTGCTCGACGGCGTCGGCCAAGGCCACGTCCTCGCGGGCGCCCGTGCGACGGTCCTTCACCTCGATCGTGCCCTCCGCGAGCCCCCGGCCGACCACGACGATCGTGGGTACGCCGATCAGCTCCGCGTCCTTGAACTTCACACCCGGACGCTCCTTCGACCGGTCGTCGAGCAGCACCCGGACACCGGCGTCCACCAGCTCGGCCGTCAACCGTTCGGCGCCCGCGACGATGTCGTCGGACTTGCCGGCCACCACGAGGTGCACGTCGGCGGGCGCGACCACCCGGGGCCAGCACAGGCCGAGGTCGTCGACGGTGGTCTCGGCGATCGCTGCCACCGCGCGGGAGACACCGATGCCGTACGAGCCCATCGTGACCGTGACCAGCTCGCCGTGCTCGTCCTGGACCTGCAGGTCGAGCGCCTCCGCGTACTTGCGACCCAGCTGGAAGATGTGACCGATCTCGATGCCGCGCGCCAGCTCCAACGGCCCCGAACCGTCGGGGGCCGGGTCGCCGTCGCGGACCTCCGCGGCCTCGATCGTGCCGTCGGGCGTGAAGTCCCGACCGCATACCAGATCGAAGACGTGGTGGCCGTGCTCGTTCGCACCCGTGACCCAGCGCGTCCCCTCGACGATGCGAGGGTCCACCAGGTAGCGGATCCCCGTCGCCGAGCCCTTCCCCAGCACCTGCGGCCCGAGGTAGCCCTTCGTCAGACCCGGGTCCCGCTCGAAGTCCTCGTCCGTGAACGGAGCGACCTCGCTGGGTTCGAGCTGAGCGGCCAGCCGCCGCGGGTCGACGTCACGGTCGCCGGGCACGCCGATCACGAGCGGCTCGTGCGTGCCGTCCGGATGGTGGACCATCACCACGACGTTCTTGAGCGTGTCGGCCGCGTCCCAGGCCCGATCCGGCCGCGGGAAGTGCTCGTTCGCGAAGGCCACCAACGTCTCGATCGTCGGCGTGTCGGGCGTGTCCTCGACGTGGGCCTCCGGGACGTCGTCGTAGGGCACCGGTTCGGGCACCGGGGTGACGACGGCCTCCGCGTTCGCGGCGTAGCCGCCCGGGCTGCGCACGTAGGTGTCCTCGCCGACAGGTGTCGGGCACAGGAACTCCTCGCTGCCCGAGCCGCCCATCGCGCCGGACATGGCCGACACCACCACGTAGTCCAGCCGCAGCCGGTCGAAGGTGCGCACGTACGCGGCACGGTGCGCCTGGTACGAGGCCTCGAGTCCGGCATCGTCCACGTCGAAGGAGTACGAGTCCTTCATCAGGAACTCGCGCGAGCGCAACAGCCCCGCCCGTGGCCGGGCCTCGTCGCGGTACTTGGTCTGGATCTGGTAGATGCTCAGCGGCAGGTCCCGGTACGAGCCGTACAGGTCCTTGACCAGCAGCGTGAACATCTCCTCGTGCGTCGGCGCGAGCAGGTGGTCGTTGCCGCGACGGTCCTTCAGCCGGAAGAGGTTGTCGCCGTAGTCGTCCCAACGGCCGCTGCGCTCGTACGGCTCACGGGGCAGGAGCGCGGGGAAGTGCACCTCCTGGGCACCCATCGCGTCCATCTCCTCACGGATGATGCGCTCGACGTTGCGCAGTACCCGGTAGCCGAGCGGCAACCAGCTGTGCACCCCCGACCCGGCCGGCCGGACGTACCCGGCGCGCAGCAGTGCCCGATGGCCGGGGAGCTCGGCGTCGGCCGGGACCTCCCGCAGGGTGCGGACGAACAGGTTGGACATCCGGAGCAGCACGGGGACCTCGCGGTGTGACGGCTCGGCGGTCCCGGGAGCGGGACACCGAGCGCGGGTGGTCGTCGCGACGTGTGACGGTAGCCAGCCGCGGCGAGCGGGTCAGACCCCGCTCACGACGGCCGGAGCCAGCCCGCGACCATCGCGCGGAGTCGATCCACGTTCACGCCCCGCTGGGCGCTGACCCACACGACCTCGCCGGGGGCGACCCCGCAGCCCTCCGCGAGATCACGCTTGCGTCGCTCACGTTTCGAGGAACGGACCTTGTCGTGCTTGGTGGCCACGATCGTGAACACCACGTCACCGGCCCGGAGCCAGGCCAGCATCTCCCGGTCGAGGGTGGTGGGACCGATCTCGCCGTCGACGAGCAGGAGGGTCATCGCCAGCGGCTCGCGCTCGAGCAGGTAGCTCTCGAGGCGTCGCCGCCACGCGGCCCGGTCCTTCGCCGACGCCTTCGCGTAGCCGTAGCCGGGCAGGTCCACCAAGGTGGCGCCGTCCGGGGTCTCGTAGACGTTGAGCAGTTGCGTGCGGCCCGGGGTACCGGAGGTGAAGGCCAGCTGCTTGCGGCCGGCGAGGGCGTTGAGCAGGGAGGACTTGCCGACGTTCGATCGTCCCGCGACCGCCACCTCGACGCGGCTGTCGGGGAGTTGATCGAGTCGTTCCGCGGAGCTGTGGAAGGTCAGCTGGACTGGTGAGCTCATGGGCGCAGTCTGGCCGATGACCGGGAGGTCGTGCGACACGCGCCACAGGCCCGCGTGAGCGAGGGCCGCGCTGGCCGGTCGGCCGGCTCGTATCCTGCTCGCAGGCGGCCACGTGGGGGAGCATGGAACGGCCCGCACCGCGCAAGGACCATCCCGCGCACGGCGACCTCGAGGTCGAGGTGGCGTTGGCGGGAGAGCGCGCGTCGGCGCTCGGCCGTGCCGGGACGCGGCTCGAGGAGGCGGTCGATGCCTACCGCGTGGCCGTGGCCGCCGGGGGGTTGTCCCCCGATCAGGAGGAGCAACTGCTCGATCGGGTCACCTCGCAGCTGTACCGGCTGCTGGTCCAGCGTGAGTGCGCCGGGGCCCGTAGCGAGAACCTGCGCTCCATCCAGAACGCGTACCGGGTGCCCGACGCCGCGGTCCGGCGGCTCTGACCCGTGCGGTCGCGGCTCTACCACGCGCGCCCTGGAACCGACGCTGCAGGTGGCCCGGGTCGTGGCGATGACCGGGGCGCGCACGGGCGGGTGCCTTCGCGGTTCGCAGGGACGAGACTGCGGCGACGGCGACGGTCGACCGTGCAGCGCGACCCCGGAGCGTGCACCTGATGGACGAGGAAGCGAGCGAGTGGGCGGACCGCAAGGTCGACCAGGCCAGCGACATCTACGAGCGCCACGGTCGCATCTTCAAGGGCATGTGGATCGCCGTCGGGTTCGTGGTGGTCGCAGCGGGGATCGCGATGATCGTCTTCCCCGGACCCGTCACGGTCGTCGTACCGCTCGGCCTGGTGATGCTGGCCGCGGTGTTCGGGTGGGCGCGGCGGCTGCTGGTGCGCAGCGTCGAGCATGGTGAGGAGGCCTCGCGTCGGTTCCAGCGGGCCAGCACCACCGTCAAGGTCCTCACCTTCGCCGCGTCGGCCTGCGTCGCGGCCGCGATCGCCGCGTGGTTCTTCCTCTAGCCATCCTCCAGCCAGGTGGGCAGCCGCGTCACCTCCGGGGCGGCGCCTCCGCGGGGCCGGACGAAAGAGGCCGTCAGCGTGATCATCGACGAGCGTCACGGTCGAGCGGTCGGAGGCGCGTCGTCGCGGGTCAGTCGCACGGCCACCAAGGCCGCACCCATGGCGATGGTGATGGCGATGGCCATCGCCCACCGTGGACCGACCAGGTCGGCCGCCGCCCCGTCGATCGCGGCGGCGATCGGACGGTTGCCGAGGAACGCGACCCCCCACAGGGCCATGACCCGGCCCCGGAGCGCGTCAGGGATCCTGCGCTGGAGCACCGACGTGAAGCTGGTCAGCGCGAGCACGAACCCGATCCCGGTCAACCCGAAGCCGAGCACCGCCACCGTCGCCATCGGCGCGACGGCGGCCAACAGCAGACCGGCGGCCAGCAACACGGCACCGCGGGTCGCCAGCCGCAGGCCGCCGACGGTGCGCTGGAGCCGCCCGGACATCGCAGCCGCCGGCACGGCTGCGACGCCGAAGGCGCTGACCAGCACCGACACCAGCGTGCCGGAGCCGCCGAGCTCGGCGGCCAGCGGGGGCGCCAGCGTGATCATCGGGTCGGCCGCGAAACCGATCCCCCCGATGCCGAGCAGCAGGAGCAGGACGCGCCGGTCGGCTCGGACGTAGCGGAGCCCGGCGCGCACGGATCGGTCGCCGCTGCCGTCCCGGGCTCGGGGTCGCGCCTGGATCGTCACGAGCGCCGCGACGAGGACGACGAACGAGATCGCGTTCGCGACGAACGCGATCTCCGCGCCCGTGGTCGCCAGCAGCAGACCCGACGCGGCCGGACCGAAGGCCCGACCGACGTTGAAGGTCAGCGACGTCAGGGCCACACCGCTCTCGAGGTCCGCGTCGTCGACCAGCGCGGGGACCAGGGCGTTGATCGCCGGCGCCGCGAACGCCTGCCCCATCCCGATGGCGGCCGCGGTCGCGATGATCGGCCACGGCCCGGAGAACCCGTCGACCCCCACGAGCAGGCCAGCGACCCCCAACGCTCCGGCGGCCGCTGCCGAGAACGCCTGTGATCCGAGCAGCAGCCGTCGCCGGTCGAACCGGTCCGAGAGCGCCCCGGCGAGCGGCGAGAGGAACACCAGCGTCGCGAACTGCGCCACGGAGACGAACCCGACCAGCAGGGCGGACCGGGAGAGCTCGAAGACCACGATCGCGGCGGTGACGTTGAACAGCCAGTTCCCGCTGTTGGACACCACGTTCCCCCAGAACCAGGGGCCGAAGGTTCGGTCCTTGAGCAGCTGGGGCGTCGAACGAGGTGACGGACCGGGAGCCGTGCGAGGTGACGGGCACATGGGTGGCGACGCTAGCGCTGCCCCCGACCGCGCCTACCGGGCTCGGGTCCGGCTGCCGGTCGGTGTCCTCACGTGGAGCGGTGGTCGTTCCCGCCGTGCCGGACCGGCCCGCCGGGGGTCGCCGGGTAGCTTCCAGACGGTCCGCCGTGGGAGGTAGCTGTGCGTACGCGCAAGATCGGCTCGTTGGAGGTCTCCCTCATCGGTCTCGGCTGCAACGACTTCGGTGGTCGGCTCGACGCCGCCGCCACCCGCGCCGTCGTCGACGCGGCCCTGGAGTCGGGCGTCACGCTGTTCGACACGGCGGACGTCTACGGCGGTGGTGGGGGTTCCGAGGAGCTGCTCGGGCGAGCGCTCGGATCCCGGCGCGCCGAGGCCGTCGTCGCGACGAAGTTCGGGGCCGAGATCGACGAGGAACCTCGCGGCGCCCATCCCGACCACGTGCGAGCGGCATGCCAGGCCAGCCTGCGACGTCTGGGCACGGACCACATCGACCTCTACCAGCTCCATCGCCCGGACCCCGAGGTCCCGATCGCGGAGACGCTCGGTGCGCTCGACGAGCTCGTGCGTGAGGGGCTCGTGCGCGAGCTCGGTCACTCCAACCACTCGGCGAGCCAGATGGATGCGGCGGGTGCGGCCGCCGAGGGCTTCGGCACCGCCGCCTTCGTCTGCGCGCAGGAGCGCTACAACGTGCTCGAGCGCGAGATCGAACGAGGTGTGCTCCCCGCTGTCGAGCGTCATGGGCTCGCCCTGCTGCCCTACTTCCCTCTGGCGTCGGGCCTGCTCACCGGCAAGTACCGCGCCGACCAGCCACCGGATGCGGCGTGGCGCCTCGGCGCCCTCCCCGAGGACCGTCGGGCCAGGCACCTCACCGACGCACGCCTGGAGACGGTCGCTCGCCTGAGCGCGTTCGCCGAGGACAGGGGCCGCACCGTGCTGGAGCTCGCCATGTCGTGGCTCGCGCGCCAGAGCCCGGTGGCGTCCGTGATCGCCGGGGCCACGCGACCCGAGCAGGTCCGGGCCAACGCGGCCGCCGCCGACTGGCACCTGACGGCGGATGAATCGGCGGACATCGACCGGATCACCGCCATCGCGTGAACCTCGAACCGCGCTCGGACCACCCGGAGGTGTCGTGCGGGAGCGCGTGACCTCGTCCGTTCGCCGCCGCTCGGCCACCCGGCTACCTGGACGAGGTCGGGGGGTGCGACGACGGTGCCCGACTAGCATCGTGGGGGGTCAACGACGCCGTGTCCGCGGGCGCGGCCACGACGCCCCTCCCACCACGCGAAGGCAGCGAACGATGACCGCCATCGACATCACCCCGGCCGGGAACCACCTCTACCAGGTCGACATCTCGGACGATGACGGTGAGTCCCACCATGAGCTCACGGTGCCCGACGACCTCGTCGAACGCTGGCAGATCGACGAGATCGCCATGAACGACGTGGTGCTCGCCGCCGTCGACCTGCTCGTCGCCCGCGACGGCCGCCAGGCACTCGACGAGCGCATCGACCTGGCCGACGTGGCCTCGGAGGACCCGGAGCTGATCGAGCGCATCCCGGAGCACGCGCACCAGCGGGCCACCGAGCAGTCGACGCCGAGCAACCTGCATCGCAACGACCCCGACGAGCCGAGCGGCGACGAGCGCCTCCTCGAGGAGGTCAAGCAGGAGCAGGCCGAGGGGTCGGTCAGCTCACCCGAGGATCGCCGCTGAGGGTCGCCGTGCTCACGCGACCGGCCGGTCCGGTCGCGTGAGGACCTCGGCGCCCCGGGGACCGGCGTCGCGGTCGGTCGGGCTCGCCACCTCGGTGCGGCTCGCGACCACCGAACGACCGGACCGATACCGATG
>SKTG01000073.1 GCA_007118045.1 Nitriliruptoraceae bacterium | reverse complement strand
TGCATCGGCTCCTCCTCGGGACGTCCGACGAGCGTTGCCGGACCCGGTGGGCGGACCCGTTCGGTGACGGCGCTGAGCCGGCCAGGATGCCCGCTCGAGCGACTGGAACGCCAGTCGGACCCCGCCGCGGCCCGGCCTCGGAGGGCCCTGGTCAGCCCTCGGCGGCGGTCGCGGGGGCCGGCGACGGCTGGTTCGACGCCAGACGCTCGGTCCCGGCCGGCAGCTCGTCAGCGGGCACCTGGAGCGGCCAGTCCACCTCGAGCGACAGCTCGCGGTCCCGCACGGTGATGGTCAGCGGCTCCCCTTCGAGCAGCTCGAAGCGGAACCGTTCGTGGTCGAGATCGATCGCGATCTGACGGTCGTGGAAGCGCAACCTGAAGCGCAGCGCCTCCCATCCCCTCGGCAGACGGGGATCGAAGGACAGCTCGCCGTCGAAGTCCCGCAGACCGCCGAAGCCGTAGACGAGCGTCATCCAGACCCCGCCCACCGAGGCGACGTGGACCCCGTCGACCACGTTGCCGGCGACGTTGGCCAGATCCATCAGCAGGGCGTACTGGAAGTACTCGAGAGCCTTGTCCTCGTAGCCGATCTCCGCGGCCAGGATCGACTGCACGCATGCGGAGAGCGACGAGTCCCCGGTGGTCAACGGGTCGTAGTAGTCGAAGTTGCGCCGCTTCTGCTCGAGCGAGAACTCGTTGCCGAGCAGCACCATCGCCAGGACCACGTCCGCCTGCTTGATCACCTGGTGGCGGTAGATCACCAGCGGGTGGTAGTTCAAGAGCAACGGGTACTCGTCGTTGGGGGTGTTCTCGAAGTCCCAACGCTCCTTCTCGAGGAAGTTGACGTCCTGCGGGTGGATCCCCCGGGCGGCGTCGTACGGGATGTACATGGCGTCGGCCGCGCGCTGCCAGGCCGCGGGCTCGTCGTCCTCGAGGTCGGTGGCGTGGACCAGGCGCCCGTAGGCGGCGGCGTCCTCCTCGCGCAGCCACAGCACGATCTCGGCGGCGTACCGCAGGTTGTGACGAGCCATGAGGTTGGTGAAGGCGTTGTCGTTGACGACCGTCGTGTACTCGTCCGGTCCCGTCACGCCGTGGATGTGGAAGGCGCCGGTGCCACCGAAGAAGCCGAGGCCAGCCCACAACCGTGCCGTCTCGACGAGGATCTCCGCTCCGACCTCCTTGAGCAGCTCACGGTCGCCACGGACGTCGACGTAGCGCTTGATCGCGTACGCGACGTCGGCGTCGATGTGGTACTGCGCGGTGCCGGCGGCGTAGTAGGAGGAGGCCTCCTCGCCGTTGATCGTGCGCCACGGGAACAGCGCGCCGTCCTCGGACATCTCGGCCGCGCGGTCCCGTGACGCGGGCAGCATCGAGTGGCGGAACCGCAGCAGGTTGCGGGTGATCCGCGCGTCCGTGTAGGTCAGGAACGGCGCGACGTAGACCTCCGTGTCCCAGAAGTAATGTCCTTCGTAGGCCTGCCCGGTCAGGCCCTTGGCGGGGATGCCGGTCGTCTCCGCACGCGCGGCCGCCTGACACAGCTGGAAGATGTTCCACCGGATCGCCTGCTGGACCCTGGGTGGCCCGTCGACCTGGACATCGGCGCGGGCCCAGAAATCGTCGAGGAACGACCGTTGGGCCGCCTCGAGGCTGGGATAGCCGTCCCGGACCGACCGGTCGAGGCTGCGGGCGCAGCGGTCGATCAGCTCCGCCGGCGGCACGGTCCGCGAGGTGTGGTAGCTGAAGAACTTCGTGATCAGGATCGGGGTACCCGCCTTGGCGTCGATCGTGAACACGACCTTGCCGAGGTCCTCCGTGATCGAACGTTGCGCCCGCCAGGGGTTGTCCGTCTCCACGACGTGGTCGACGCCCGTGCCGAGCGTCATGCGCGAGTTCGTCGTGCGGTAACCGGCGAGCAGGCGATGGCCCTCCCCGCCCTGCTCCTTGGAGCGCAGCACGCGGTACCCGAAGCCGCTCGAGCGCCGCGGGTCGAGCTCGCCGTTGCCCGAGGGCTCGTCGAGCGGACGCGAGTCCTGGCGGTTGAGGACCTGCGAGGAGATCACCACCGGCGCGTCCTCGTCGACCTCCAGCTCGTACTGGATCGCGCCGAGGTGGCGGTGCGCGAGCGAGACGATGCGGGTCGAGCCGATCCGGACCTGCTTGCCGCCCGGCGTGGACCAGTTCATGTCCCGTCGCAGCACGCCCTCCCGGAAGTCCAGGCAGCGCTCGTAGTCCGTGATGCGGGCGGTCGGCAGGAACAGGGGCTCGTCGTCGACGTAGAGCTTCATGAGGGTCGCGTCGGGGACGTTGACGATCGTCTGACCGGTGCGCGCGAACCCGTAGGCCTCTTCCGCGTGGACGATTGGCCACGTCTCGTGGAAGCCGTTGATGAACGAGCCCGGCTCGATCGCCGGTCGGCCCTCCTCGAAGGTGCCCCGCATACCGAGGTACCCGTTCGAGAGCGAGAAGATCGTCTCCGCGTTGCCCATCCAGGTGCCCGAGAACTCGGCCTCGACGATGCCCCACTCGAAGGCCGGGAACAGGTGCTCGGGCGGCAGTCGGATGTCACGGGGGATCATCGGTCGGCGATCCGAGTGGAAGAAGGCGGCCTGGACGCCCCGCACGCTAGTGCATCGCCACCAGGCTCGTCGGCAGGCACGCGGCTCGACGACGCCGCGACGACCGGCGCGCGCGTCGCCGCGACGGAGACGGAAGCAACGATCACGTGGTGTGGTGGTGCGCCGCGCGATGGGCGTAGGATGTGGCGATGTCGCCGGCGACCATCGGCCGAGCCGACGGAGGGAGGGATACATGAACATCGTGACCGGTGTCACGTCTCGGCCCGAGAGCCGGGCCGCTCTCGATCGGGCGGTCGAGGAGGCACAGCTGCGTGGCGCCACCTTGCACATCGTTCGGACCATGGGCGAGGGCCTCAGCGAGAACCCGGAGAAGCTCGCCGGCTGGTCCCGCGATCTCGAGGCGGCGCGGCAGGAGGGCGACGAGGTGGTCGCCAAGCTCGCCGAGCGGGGCATCGACGCCACCTACCGGGTCGAACCGGTCGAGCGCGACGCCGCGAGCACCCTGCTCGAGGTCGTGGAGGAGCTCGATGCCGCCCTGCTGGTCATCGGTCTGCGACGTCGCTCCCCCGTCGGCAAGCTGGTCCTCGGCAGCGTCTCACAGGACGTGCTGCTCGGCGCCGAGTGCCCCGTGCTGGCCGTCAAGACCGACGAGGGCGCCTGAACCCGCCACCCCGGCCGGAACCGAGCCGCGGGTCCCCGTCGGCGCGGCCGTCGGCACCCGGAGCGCTGCTCGGGGACCTGATCAGTAGGCGACCTGGCAGAAGCCGTGGTTGCAGTAGCCGCGAGGGTTCTTGGCGAGGTACTGCTGGTGGTAGCCCTCCGCCCAGTACAAGTGGTCGAGCGGTTCGACCGTGGTCGTGATCGCCCCGAAGCCGTTCTCCGTCAGCTTCCTCTGGTAACGATCGCGGCTGGCCTCGGCCACCCGCCTCTGCTCGTCGGTCGTGGTCAGCACGATCGAGCGGTACTGGGTGCCGATGTCGTTGCCCTGTCCCATCGGCTGGGTCGGATCGTGGTTCTCCCAGAAGGCGGCGAGGAGGCTCTCGAGGTCGATCTCCCGCGGGTCGTACACGACCCCGACCACCTCGGCGTGACCGGTCCGGCCCGTGCAGGTCTCCTCGTACGTGGGGTTGGGCGTGTAGCCCCCGGCGTAGCCGACGAAGGTCGTCCACACCCCCGGCAGCTGCCAGTAGATGCGCTCGGGCCCCCAGAAGCACCCGAGGCCGAGCACGAGCAACTCGTGCTCGTCCGGCCACGGGGGCACGATCGGGCGTCCGGTCACGTGGTGGGTCTCCGGCACCTCGAGCGGCCGGTCGCGACCCGGGAGGGCCTCGTCCGGGCTGACCATCGTCGGGGTCTGGCGTCCGAACAGCACGTGATGCCTCCTTACGAGCCGCGGTGCCCGGACGAGCCGTCCCCGCCCCGGGCGCGCGTGTCGATCGGCCACCAGCGTACGAACGCTCCGGCCCACACGGCGGGTGTGGAGCGACCCTGCGCGGGTGGCGTGCACCCGATCGAACGCCCTCGCCCGGCGGTTCAATCGATCACGGCCCGTCGGAGCAGTCGCACGGCGACGCCCCACGCGACGACCCCGAACACGATGACCACCGCCGCGTGCAGCCCGAGGACGGCTCCCGTCGGCGCACCGAAGGTCACGGCGCGCAACAGCTCGACGACGTGGTACAGCGGGTTCGCCACGGCCAGGGCCGCGAGGGCGGGTGGCAGCCCATCGATCGGGAAGAAGGTGCCGGCCACCACGTACATGGGAACGATCACCCCCACGATGATCATGTCGAAGCTGTGGGTGGAGCGCATGACGGCGCCGAATGCGGCTCCGGCGGCGGCGAACGCGAAGCCGGCGACGACCGTGATCACCGGCACGAGGAGCACGGTGGGATCGGGTCGGACGCCGAAGCCGATCGCCACGAGCACGGTCGCACAGGCCACCACGGAGGCTCGCAGGGCGTTCCAGAGCGCCTCACCCGTGACGAGCTCCGGGATCGACAGTGGCGCCGCCAGCACGCCGTCGTACAGCCGCTGCTCCTTGCGCCGGAAGTAGCCGTTGATCAGAGCGGGGAAGATCGAGCTGAACAGCACGCCGATGGCCACGGCACCGGTGGCGATGAAGTCCAGGTAGGACAGGCCCGCGACCTCGGCGACCAGGGCGCCGAAGCCGAACCCGAACGCGATGAAGTAGGTGACCGGCTCCAGGATCGATCCGAACGCGGTCGAGAACCACACCCGGCGGAACACCGCCCACTCGCGCCACAGCACGGCGAGCACGGCCCGCACCGCGAACCGCGAGGGCGCCGCGGTGGCCGGGCCCGGCTCGAACCCCTCGGCCGGGGCCGGCGGGTCGGGACCGTCCGAGAGGCGAGCCGTGGTCACGTGAGCTCCTCCCCCGTCAGCGTCACGAACACGTCCTCCAGGGTGGCGCGACGGCGGCGACCCGCATGGCCCTCCCCGTCCCCGGCTGCGACCTCGAGCGCCTCCGAACCGAGCACGGCCACCCCGGTGCCGGTGTGACGCGTGGGCAACCCGGCCTGCTCGGCCGCGAGCAGCGTGCGCCGCTGCGACGGTCCGTCCCCTGCCACCTCGAGGACCTCGACGCCGACGGTGGCCTCGATCAGGCGATCCGGCGACCCCCTGGCCACCACCGTGCCGCGGTGCACGATCGCCACCTCGTCGCAGAGACGCTCGGCCTCCTCGATGTAGTGGGTCGTCAGCACGACCGTCGCCCCGTCGCGTCGGACCGCCGTGATCTGGCCCCACAGCTGCTGGCGCACCTGCGGATCGAGCCCGACGGTCGGCTCGTCCAACAGCACCAGCTCCGGACGGTGCAGCAGCCCCCGGGCGATCAGCAGGCGGCGACGCATGCCGCCCGAGAGCTCGTCGGCGATCGTGTCCGCTCGGTCCGCCAACCGGGCCAGCTCGAGCCCGCGTGCGATCGCAGCTGGCCGATCCGCACGAGCGATGCCGTACAGCCGCGCGTAGACGCCGAGGTTCTCCGCCACCGTGAGCTCGTCGTCGAGGTTGTCCACCTGCGGCACGACCCCGCTGCGCGCCCGGACCACCTTCGACTCGGCCGGCATCGAGCGGCCGAGCACCTCGACGGTCCCCGCGTCGGCCACGGCCTGGCCGGTCAGCAGGCGCATCGTCGTCGACTTGCCGGCGCCGTTGGGGCCGAGGAGCCCGAAGCACACACCCGCCGGGACCACGAGATCGAGGTGGTCGACGGCCGTCACCGCGCCGAAGCGCTTCACCACGTCGGTGAGCGCCACGGCGGGCGGTGCGGATGCGGGTGGGACGCCGTCCAGCGGTGAGGGCCCGGGACTCAGGCGTTCAAGCTGCGGAGCACGTAGTGCAGGATGCCACCGTGGCGGTAGTAGGTGGCCTCGCCGGGCGTGTCGATCCGCACCTTGGCGTCGAAGCTGGTCTCCGTCCCGTCCGGCGCTCGCGCCGTGACCGGCAGGGTGGCCGGGATCTCGTCCGCGAGCGCGGTGACGCCGGTGATGTCGAAGGTCTCCTCGCCGGTCAGCCCGAGCGACTCGGCCGAGCCACCGTCCGGGAACTCCAGCGGCAGCACGCCCATCCCGATCAGGTTGGAACGGTGGATGCGCTCGAAGGAGGTCGCGATCACCGCCGAGACGCCGAGCAGCAGCGTCCCCTTGGCCGCCCAGTCGCGGGAGGATCCCGAGCCGTACTCGGCACCGGCCAGCACGACCAGCGGGATGCCGGCCTCCTGGTAGTTGCTGGCCGCCTCGTAGATCGAGGTGACCTCGCCGTCGTTGGTGAAGTCGCGCGTGACGCCACCCTCGGTCCCGGGAGCCAGCTCGTTGCGCAACCGGATGTTGCCGAACGTGCCCCGGATCATGACCTCGTGGTTGCCACGCCGCGACCCGTAGGAGTTGAAGTTCCGCCGCTCGACGCCGTGCTCGAGCAGGTACTCGCCAGCGGGGCTGTCCACCTTGATCGCGCCGGCCGGCGAGATGTGGTCCGTGGTCACGGAGTCACCGAGCTTGGCCAGCACCCGGGCACCGACCACGTCCTCCAACGGTGGCGGCTCCGCCTGGATGCCCTCGAAGAACGTGGGCTTGCGGATGTAGGTCGACTCGGGATCCCACTCGAAGGTGTCGCCCTCCGGCGTGGGCAAGGACCGCCAGGCCTCGTCCCCATCGAAGACGGACGCGTACTTCTCGCCGAACATCTCGGTCTGCAGGGCCTGGTTGACCACCTGCTGGATCTCCTGCGGGGTGGGCCACAGGTCGCTGAGGAACACCGGCGAACCGTCCGGGTCGGTGCCGAGCGGCTCGGTGTCGAGATCGACGTCCATGGACCCGGCCAGGGCGTACGCGACGACCAGCGGCGGTGACGCGAGGTAGTTCATCTTCACGTCGGCGTTGATCCGGCCCTCGAAGTTGCGGTTGCCGGACAGCAC
>SKTG01000515.1 GCA_007118045.1 Nitriliruptoraceae bacterium | reverse complement strand
GTCAGGCGGCGTCGTCGAGGCGCTGGGCGCGGTGCCCGGGAGCGTCGACCTGGGGGTCGAGCCGCGTGGCGGCGTCGGCGAGGCGCCGGGCCACGCGCGTACGCAACGGGCCGCGGTCCGAACGGCGCAGCCGCTCGATCGCGGCCTGCCGGTCGGCCTCGATCATGCGGGCGTCGGCGACCGCCTCGAAGCCGGGTTGGTCGATCATGGGAGAGCTCCGTCGGGGGTGTTCGTAGGGGGTGTCCGTACGGGGCGTTCGCGCTCACGTCGCCCCTCGTCGAACGAGAGCGTACCTGCTTGTACGACGCATGTCGAACGTTCCGGCGTCGTACTTTCGTCACGCATCGATCGTTGCCGAGCGCACCGCTGCGATCGGGCAGGACAGCGGTCGAACGGCCAGGGCAGCGCCGGCACCTGGTCGCGGCTACGGTGACCGTCGTCCGAGCGCCGTCGAACGAGCGGGGTCCTGGGTGCGCATGGTCGACCTGCGGCCCTCGCGGACGCCGGCGCCGGCGTTGCAGGTCCGCGCCTCCGCGGGCGCCGAGCTGCTCCGCCTGCTCGGCGTGGTCGTCGACGTCGAGGGCAGCGACTCCTACGACGTGGGTCCGGACCGGATCACGAGCCTGCGCGAACGGCTGTCAGACGGCGTCCTCGACGAGCTGCGGACGATCGAGACGTTCACGGACAACTCCTTCCACATCCTCAGCCTGTTGGCGGCGGACCTCCCGGAACCCGCCGGGGTCGACGAGCTGCTGGCCGAACTGGAGGCCGACCTGAGCGCCGGCTGGCGCCTGCTGCTCAGCCACCGCGTGGTCGACGACGAGCGCGGGGACCTCGAGCTGGCGGCCGATCTCGCTGACGGCGAGGAGCAGGCCCTCGCGACCGTCCTCGGCTGGCGCGCCGAGGGCTGCACCGCCGAGGTGGAGCGGCTGCTGGACGTGCCGGCCGAGGAGCACGGGCGGCGTGTCGCCGATGCGGTCCGCGCGGCCCGACCGCTGTGGGACCACCTCGAACGCGAGGCGATGGGGGCCATCGACCGGGACGTGGCCCATCGCCAGGCCCAGCTCGACGCCGGCGAGGACGTGGCGGCCATCGTGATGGAGGCGACCAACGGCTACGAGCTCTCCACGGACCCGGCCGTCAAGCGCGTCGTGCTGCTGCCGAGCTTCTGGATCCGGCCCTGGGTGGTGGTCGGGCGCCGGCTCGACGCCGAGGTGCTGACCACCGTCGTGGCCGACGCGTTCCTCTCGCTGCCGTCGGAGGCGCCCTCCCCCGCCATGCTCAAGCTGTTCAAGGCACTGGCCGACGAGGGCCGGCTCAAGCTGCTCCGTCGCATGGCGGCCGGCCCGATCAGCCTGGCCGAGGCCACCAACGAGCTGGACGTCGCGAAGGCCACGGCCCACCACCACCTCTCGATCCTGCGACAGGCCGGTCTGGTGGCCACGCGGGGCGAGGGGCGAGCGTCGCGCTACAGCCTGCGCCAGGATCCACCGGACGCCGCGCGCGAGGCGTTGGCCGGCTACGTGCACCCCGACCGCTGAGCGGGCAGTAGCCTCCCGGGCGCGCCCTTGGGCGCGAGGAGGTGTCAGGACGCCTGGTGGGTCCCGCGGCCTTCAAAGCCGACGAGGGGCGGCTTCGCCGTCCCTGGCGGGTTCGATTCCCGTCCACCTCCGCCGACCGACGCGGCCGCCACCTCCGCAGGAGCCCTCCGTGGCCGATCCTCGCACCAGCGGCTACTCGGAGGACGACCTCGCGCGCGTCCCCGAGCGCCACGACCCGCCGGACTACCGCCACCCCTTCGCCCGCGACTACGACCGGCTCGTGCACACGACCGCCTTCCGCCGGCTGCAGGGCAAGACCGGAGTGGTCGCACCGGGTGAGGCGGACTTCTTCCGGACGCGTCTGACGCACACGATCGAGGTGTCCCAGCTCGCGCGGCGGTTGGGTTGGAAGCTCGGCGCGCACCCCGACGTGGTCGAGGCCGCCGCCATCATGCACGACTTCGGGCACGCACCGTTCGGGCACGTCGGGGAGGAATCGCTCTCCGAGGCGATCGACACCACCGCGCGGTCGTGGGGTCTCGACCCCGCGGAGGTCGGGGGCTACGAGGGCAACGCGCAGACCTTCCGCCTGGTCACGAAGCGTCTGACCGGCTCGTCGGCGGTCCCGGGGCTCAACCTGACCCGGGCCACGCTCGACGCGGCGACCAAGTACCCGTGGGAGCGTGGGGAGGTCAGCCGCGAGAAGTGGTGCTTCTACCCCTCGGAGCGGCACGAGGCGGCCTGGCTGCGTGAGCCGGTGCCCGCCGACCGGCACCACGCCCGCAGCTTCGAGGCCCAGGTCATGGAGTGGGCCGACGACGTCGCCTACGCCGTCCACGACCTCGAGGACTTCTACCTGGCCGGCTCGTTGCCCCTGGCCCTGCTCGCCCAGTCGGCCTCGGCGCGTGAGAACACCGCCGCCAAGCTGGTCGAGCGCCGGCGGCGGCGCGGCAAGCTGGCGGAGCGGCCGTCCGCGGACCCCTCGAGGTACACGGGCGGCGAGCTGACGACCGCCTTCGAGGAGCTGTTCACCGAGGCCGCCGGCCCGTTCGAGGGCTTCCGGGGCCTGGCCGGCGAGTACGACGGATCGGTCCAGGCCCGACAGGCCCTGCAGCTGATGCGCAAACGCCTGATCAACCGGTTGGTCCACTCGGTCGACCTGGCGGACCCGGACGCGCCGCCGCGGCGGCACCACAACGACCTCGCCATCCCCGCCGACGCCCGCCTGGTCGACGACATCCTGCGCGACCTGCTCTGGGTCTTCGTCATCGAGCATCCGCGCATGGCCACCTACCAGCACGGCCAGCGCCGCGTGGTGCGGGAACTGGTGGAGATCCACGCCGCGGCCGTCCACGGCTCGCGGGCGGACAGCTCGATCTTCCCGCTGGATCTGCAGCCCGACCTCGAGCGGCTGCTGACCTCGGCGGACCGTGCCGCCGCCGATGCCGAGGTGCTGCGCCTGCTCGCCGACCACGTCGGGCAGATGACCGACGACGCGGCGGCCAGGATGCACCGCCGCCTGACCGGGCACGTGGACCGGGGCTTCAGCGACTACGTGTGACGTGTCGGCCCGCGACGGCTACGTGTCGCCGTTGCCGTCATCGTCGCCGTCGCCGATCGCGTCGCGGACGTGGGCGTCGAGGGCGTCGAGCAGCCGCTCTCCGGTGAACATCGCCAGATCGTTGTGGCCCGCTCCCTCGATCTCGACGTACTCGGTGCCGGCCGTCCGAGCGACCTCGCGTGAGAGCTCCGTGGGCACGATCCGGTCGGCGCCGCCGGCGATCACCAGCGTGGGTCCTCCGTAGCGCTCCAGGTGTGGGATCGTCTCGAAGCGGTCGCGCAGCAGGGTGCCCACCGGGAGGAAGGGGTAGGCGCTGCGGCCGACGTCCGCCAGGGTCGGGAACGGCGAGCGCAGCACCAGCGCCGCCGGCTGCTCCTCGGCCGCCACGGCGGCGACGACCCCCGTACCGACCGATTCGCCGTAGTAGACGATCCGGTTCTCGTCCACCTCGTCCCGCTGCCCGAGGTGGGCGCGCGCCGCGCTGACGTCGGCGATGAGCCCGTCCTCGTCTGGACTGCCCGGGTTGCCGCCGTAGCCCCGGTAGTCGACCAGCAGGACGGCGTAGCCGCGATGGACCAGCTCGTCCGCGAACGGCAGCCGGCTCGCCCGGTTGCCGGCGTTGCCCGGGGCGACCAGCACCGTGGCCACGGGCTCGTCCGGTCCCGGCACGAACCAGCCGGCGAGGTCGACGCCGTCGTCGGTGGTGTAGGACACCTCCTCGACCCCGGACCCGGCCGGCGGCTCCGGGGTGCTCGTGTCGGGCAGGTAGATCAGCTGACGTTGCGCGAGCGCGGCCAGCGCCACCAGCCCGAGCCAGATCAGCAGCGCGATCAGGACCACGCGCAGCACCGTACCCACCCGTCGTCTCCCCTCGTCCGGCGTCAGACGCCGACGTCGCGCCGCTCGAACGTCGCCGCCGCGACGATGGTGGCGAGGCACGCGAGGAGCAACAACCCGGCGAACCCGGCGACGTCCACACCCTCGACCAGGGGGTCGTTCCCGAGGTACCACGCGAACGGTGACGCGGTCGCGAGCCACCCGGCACCCTCGACGAGCGGGGCGAGCGCGTCGGCCATGTAGGCGACGACGGCCAGGCCGGCGCCGGCACCGAGCGCGACGGCACGTCGGCCCGTCGCGGCCCCGACGGCGAAGGTCACCGAGCTCATGGCCAGGACGAACGAGCCCAGCCCGAGGGTGGCGGCGGCGATGCCGCTCAGGGCCACGTCCATGTCGAGGGCGAGGACCAGCACCGCGCTGACCGCGGCGACCACCAGGCAGAGACCGACCACGGCGACCACCAGGGCCAGGAGGCGTTCGGCGAGCACGCGCCGGCGGCCCACCGGCGCGGTCAGCTCGAGCTCCAGGGCCCCGTCCTCCTCCTCACCGGCGACCAGACGCGCGGCGGCACCCAGCGCGAAGACCAACAACAGGATCGGCGCCAGCAGCCCGAACACCGTCGACTCGAGGTACCCGGCAGCGGAGCCGATGCTGTCGTACCCGAGCGCGGACACCAGGCCCTCCGGCAGCCCGTCGACCATCGCCTGCAGCTCGTCCCCGTCGCCCATCGCCGGGTAGAAGCTCACGTAGATGGCGGCGACGGCGCCCACGGCGAGCCCCCAGAGCAGCAACCCCCGCCGTTGCTGTCGGAGCACCCAGCCCGTGACGGGCAGGCCTCGCACGCGCGCCTCCGTGTCGGCGGCGTGACCGGGATCGGCCGTGAGCGTGTCAGCGGTCATCGACCATCACCTCCGCGGTGCCGGTCGCCGGCATCCGGTAGAAGTCCAGGAACAGGTCCTCGAGCTCACGGTCCTGCGCGGACCAGCGCACGACGCGGTGCATGGCGGCCTCCTTGAGCAGCGCGTCCGGCTCCCCCCGCAGCAGGCACCGCAGCGTCGCTCCCTCCACCTCGACACCATCGACGTCGGGAAGCTGCCGGAAGCGGTCCGCGTCCGGTGGTTCGGCGAAGGTGAGCACGACCTGCTGCCCCGCGTGGTGCCGGAGCGTGGCGACGTCGTCGAGGTCCACGATCCGACCCGCGCGCACGATCGCCACCCGCTCGGCCACCAGCTCGACCTCCGAGAGCACGTGCGACGACATGAACACCGTCGTCCCGGCCGCCCGGACCTCGCGCACCATGTCCAGGAACTCGTGCTGGAGCAGGGGGTCGAGACCGCTCGTCGGCTCGTCCAGGATGAGCAGCTCCGGAGCGTGCATGAACGCCTGCACGAGCCCGACCTTCTGCTTGTTGCCCTTCGACAGCCCCCGGATCGGCCGATCGAGGTCGAGCGTGAGCCGTTCCGCCAGCGGCCCGATGCGGTCGCGGCCGGCACCGCCACGCAGCGCGGCGAGGTGGCCGAGCAGCTGACCGGCCGTCGCCCGCCCGCCGACGGTCAGCTCCCCCGGCAGGTAGCCGATCCTCGCACGTGCCGCGGGGCCGCCGTCCTGTGGCGACCGCCCGAACACCTCGACCCGGCCGGCCGTGGGTCGCAGCTGATCGAGCAGCACCCGGATCGTGGTCGACTTCCCGGCACCGTTGGGGCCGAGGAACCCGAACACCTCGCCCCGGCGCACCTCGAGATCGAGCCCGTCGAGAGCCCGCACCGGTGCACGGCGGGAGCCGTACTCCTTGACCAGGCCGTCCGCGCGGATCACGGCTGCGGTCATGACCGACCCCCTGTCTCGTCGTGGTAGGCCTCGGTGACCCGTTCGCGCAGCTGCTCGTCGGCCTCGGGGGTGAAGATGCCACGCCCGAGGATCTCCATCGCCGGCAGCGAGTAGCGCTCCGTCGCCGCGGGGTCGCCCAACAGGTCGACGCCGAGCAACCGCTCCGCGTGCTCGTGCAGCACCACCGCCCCGAGCGACCACAGCATCAGCACCGCCGCCCGTCCGTGCGGGTCCTCGCTCGGCTGGAGCAGCCCCGAGGCCTCGCCCTGCGCCATGTAGTCGACCGCGTCCCGCACCATCTCGTCGATCAGCTCGGCGACGTGCGGGGAGCCATCGGTCAGCGTGCGGGCGAGGTAGGCGAGCAGCGGCGGACCCTCCTCGTAGGTCCGGAAGGCGGCCAGCGGATCGAGGCCGGCCCCCGCCGCCATCGCCGTCCGCTTCTGTTCGCGGATCAGCGCCGCGACGTGCTCGTCGCACGCGACGCGCAGGGCGTCCTTCGACCCGAAGTGGTGGATGACGGAGCCGGGCGAGACCCCGGCGTCCCCCGCGATGGCCCGCACCGAGGTGGCGTCGACCCCGGATGCGGCGAAACGACGCAGAGCGGCGTCCCGGATGCGGGCACGCGTGGTCCGGTCCGCTGCCGCGAGACCCGGACCGGGACCCTCGGCCTCGGGTGCGCTCACGTCCTGGCTCGTTGAACCCATGTTCAGCATCTTAAACAAGCGTTCAACGAGCGTCAAGCTCGTGCCAGGGCCCCACCGGCACCGCCGGCGTCAGAACGCGCCGTCGACCGCGGCCGCCACGAACAGCAGCGCGAGGTAGGCCGTCGAGTAGTGGAACAGCGTCATGGCCGCGGCCACCGTGCGCTCGCGGCGGAGCCGGTGGGCGAGGACCAGCCAGCCGAGCGTGAGCAGCAGCGCGGGGACGGTGAACAGCCAGCCGGCGAACGCCCCGGCGATGTAGAGCAGCACGAGCGAGAGCAGCAGGTAGCTGTAGAGCAGGATCTGCCGGGTGGCCTCGTCGTTGCCGTGCGTGACCGGCAGCATCGGCAGGCCGGCCCTCGCGTAGTCCTCCCGGTACTTCATCGCCAACGCCCAGAAGTGCGGCGGCTGCCACCACAGCATGATCGCGAACAGCAGCCACGGCCTGGGGTCGTCGAGGGGTCCGCCGCTCACGGCCGCCCACCCGGTCAGCACCGGCATGCACCCGGCGATGCCCCCGATCACCACGCCCTGCGAGCTGCGCCGCTTCAGGCCGAGGGTGTAGACGAACACGTAGAACACGATGGCGAACGTGGCCAGGAGCGCCGCGACCAGGTTGACGAACACCGTCAGCCAGACGAAACCGGCCACGCCGAGGGCGAGCCCAAGCACCAACGCACCCCGGGGCCCGATCTCGTCCGCGGCCGTCGGCCGCGCCGATGTCCGGGCCATGAGCCGATCGAGGTCGCGATCGAGGTGGTTGTTGAGGGCGTTGGCGCTGCCGGCCGACAACGCACCCCCGATCAGCGTCGCCACCACCAGCCAGGTCGACGGCCACCCGCCCGCCGCGATCACCATGGACGGGACGGTGGTCACAAGCAGCAGTTCGATGATGCGGGGCTTGGTGACCAGCACGTAGCGCTTGATCGTGTCCCGGGCGCCACCGCGCGACTCGTAGCGCCCCCGCTCGTGCATCGGGCCGACGACGCCGAGGACGTCCGCCGCCGCGTCGCCGGCGTCCGGTCGGGACGGAGGCCCCCCGCTCACCCGGAGGTCGCGTCGGTCGCCTCGCGCCAGAAGCGCCAGGCCAGCACGCCCAGCACGATCCCCGCGCCGACACCGGTCGTGAACAGCGCGACGTGGACCCCCACGAAGGCGGCGGAGAAGTCGCCGGCCTCCTGGAGCATGTTCCACAGCCGCGTGCCCCACATCCAGAGCTGGAAGGCGCCCAACGCGGCGAGCAGCAGCGCCCGACGGCGATGGCGTCGCACGGGGACGACGACCGTGTCGTGGCGGTCGGTGACGTCGGCGGCCACGGCGGTATGCACCTCGGGGGCGGGGACGGACAGCGACCCGAGGGTACGCCGGGTCGTCGAGGTGGCGCGACCCGGGCGCGGAGCGCGAGCGGGTCGTGGCTACCCTTGGGCGCCATGACCGCCCCTTCGGCACCCACGACGGCGAGCTCCCCGAGGGAGCCGTCCGCCTGGCGGTGGCTGCGTTGGTTCGCGCTCGCGGCGATCGTGGCGAACGTGGTCATCGTGTTCACCGGCGGCGTCGTGCGGGTGTCCGGCTCCGGCCTCGGTTGCGTCGACTGGCCGACGTGCGACGGGACCAACATCGCCCCGACCCCCGGCGGCGAGCACGCTGGCTGGCAAGCCGCCGTCGAGTTCGGCAACCGACTGCTGACGCTGCCGGTCCTCGCGACCGCCGTCGCGGTCTTCGTGCAGGTACGGCGCACCCGCCCCCACACGCGCACCGTGGAGACGTTGGCGTGGGCGCTGCCGCTCGGGGTGCTCGCGCAGGCGCTCCTCGGCGGGATCACGGTGCTGACCGGCCTGTCGCCCTACACCGTCGCGGCCCACTTCCTGCTGTCCATGGCGCTGATCGCCTGGGCCGTGGTCCTGCACGAACGCGTCCGGGTCCAACCGCCGACGCCCGCGCCACCTCGCGGCATCCAGCACGCGACCACGGCGATCCTCGTCGTCGGGGCGGCCGTCCTGCTGCTCGGCACGATCGTCACGGGAGCGGGACCGCACGGGGGCGACGTCGATGCCCCGCGCTTCGGGGTCGACATCCGCCTGGTCGCGATCGCCCACGCCGACGCCGTCTGGCTCCTGATCGGGACGACGGTCGCGACGGTCGCCGCGACGTGGCGCAGCGGCCCCGCGCGCTTCCGCCACGCGATCCGGTTGCTGCTGCTCGTCCAGCTGCTGCAGGGCGGCATCGGCTACCTGCAGTACTGGCTGGGTATCCCACCGACGCTGGTGTCGTTGCACATCCTCGGCGCCGCGCTGATGTGGACCGTGGCCGTGACGGCCTGGGTCCGGGCGCGCCCCGTGTCGGTCCTGCCCCCGGAGGCCGAGGCCGCCGACGCCGAGGTCGACACCAGGGCCCCGGCGCAGTGACGCCTCCGGCTGGGTGCGGCCCGGTCCGGCGACGTGCTGATCCTGGCCGGACGCCGCCCGGCGTGGCAAGCTCGGGTCCGACCCCGAGCGAGGAGACGTGCGATGGGAGCACCGGTCCGAGTCATCCTGGAGCGCAAGGGCGCCGAGGTGGCCACGGTCGCCCCGGACGCCGAGGTGGCGGAGGCCGTCCACGTGATGACGGCTCGGGGGATCGGCGCCGTGGTGGTCTCCGCGGACGGCTCCGAGGTCGCCGGGGTCCTGTCGGAACGCGACGTGGTCCGCAGCCTGGACGAGCGACGCGAGGACTGCCTGACCCAGCCGGTCAGCAGCCTGATGACGGGCTCCGTGCACACCTGTACGCCGTCGACCAGCACCGACGAGCTCATGGCGCTGATGACCGAGGAGCGCATCCGCCACGTCCCCGTGGTCGACGACGCCGGGCACCTCGCTGGGCTCGTGTCGATCGGGGACGTCGTCAAGTGGCGGATCGACGAGCTCGGCGCCGAACGCGAGGCGCTCGGGGAGTACGTGTCCGGGAGCTACTGACCGACCCCGATCACGCGTCTGCGTCTGCGTCCGCCTCGCCATCCTCGACGACGGTGCCGACGCCCTCCATGTTGGGGTGCGCGGTGCAGTAGAAGTACCACTGGTCGGGCAGGTCGTCCCAGGTCAGGTCCTCGCTGACGTAGTAGTCGGTGGTCACCCCGGTCACGAGCTCGTGGTCGTTGAGGTCCTCACCCGGGGAGGGATCGTCGGCGTCGCCTTCGAGCTCGGCGATGCGCACGTTGTGCGGCACCCCGGCCTCGAGGTTCTCGAACACGTACGCCAGCTGCTCCTCCTGGGTCGAGGGCACCACGTCCCAGCTCTCGGTCGGTTCGCAGTCCCCGGTCTCCTCGTCGATCAGGCAGAACTCGGAGGAGTTCTCCGCGGCCATGACCGGCGCGTCGTCCGGGGCGGTGATCAGCGGTTCGACGTTGATCTTGCGCTCCTCGTCGGGGACGTCGCCGATGAAGCCGGCGGCGATGGCGCCACCGACCAGCAGGGGCAGCGCGGCGGCGAGGACGAGGACGCCACGACGTGGAGCATCCAGGCGGTCCTGGGAGCTGGCGAGGCTGACGGTGAACAGGATGCCGCCTGCGGTGACGGCGGCCACCATCAACGCCCCGGGGTTGGTGTTCCACAGCAGGACCGCGGCGACGATGCCGACGAAGCCGGCGACGGCGGCCAGCACCAGCAACGGCAGCACGATCGGCATGATGACGCGGCTGCGGAAATCGTGGTTCACGTGGACCTCTCCCTACCAGCGTGCGGCGGCCAGCGCGAGGCGACCGCTAGGCGATGGTCGCCGAGTCGAACAGGATGACGATGATCGCCAGGGCGTAGAGCCCGAGCGCCAGGAACAGGCCGGTGTACATCATCCGGCCGAACACCCTGGAGTCGAACTTCAGGTGCATGAACCAGCCGGCGACGTACAGGAACTTCACGACCATCAGGATCACGAGCAACGGGATCGCGATGACCCCGAAGTCGAGGAAGTAGGTCGAGACCTCGAGGGCGGTGAGCACGGCGAGGACCACCGCGATGTTGACGTACTGCCGCGGGGTCGGGTGGTGGTCGTCGTGTTCGTCCGTCGACGAGGCCTGCTCCGGTGCGTCGGTGCTGCTCATGGGTGGCGCGTTCCTTTCCGTCGCGTCCGTGGCCGGCTCACTCGAGGACCGCGATCTCCGGGATGAGGTAGACGACCGTGAAGATCACGACCCAGACGATGTCCACGAAGTGCCAGTACAGCCCGATCATCTCGGTCTTGACGTGCTGGGTCGGCTTGATCTTGCCGATCAACGACAGCACGTACACGCTCATCAGCAGCAGGATGCCGACGAAGACGTGCATGCCGTGGAAGCCGGTCAGCACGTAGAACGACGAGGCGAACGGCGACTCGCTGATGGTGAGGCCCTCGCGCACGAAGACGTTGAACTCGAAGACCTGTCCGCCGAGGAACACCGCCCCCTGCCCCGCCGTCGCCAGGATCCACAGCCGCATGCGCCGGAGATCGCCCTGAGCGTGGGCGTGGTGGGCCAGCACCATCGTCAGCGAGCTCATCAGCAGCACGAAGGAGCTGATCGACGTGAACGGGATGTCGAATATCTCGACGCCCGGTCCACCGGCCGTCGTGTCGAGGTAGAGCAGGTACGCGGAGACGAACGCCCCGAAGAACAGGAACTCCGAGCCCAGGAAGGTCCACATCCCGAGCTTGCGATGGTCCAGGCCCATCGTCGTGGTCTCGACGCCTGCCGCCACCTGCGTGTCCTTTGGGTCGCTGTGTCTTCGGGTGGTCAGTGCGCGCCGGCGCGTGCGCCGGGTCGGGCGGGCTCGTCGACGGGATCGTCGTCGTCACCCTCGGCGAGCGGTTCGATGATCCAGCCGTAGAGCCCGATCACGAGCCAGGCCAGCCCGATCCCGATCAGCCAGAAGTTGCCGTAGACGAGGCCGTAGCCGAACGGGAAGAAGCCGAGCGTCTGCACGAGCGGCCAGTACGACGGGTCGGGCATGTGGATGTGCTCGGGCTCGGCGTCCGCGTCGTGGTCCTCCGCGGCTCCCGCCGGCACCGGGATCGCCTTGCCGGCGTCGTCCTCGGCGTACTTGCGGTGCCAGAACTCGTCGCGGTGGGTGACGGTCGGGATGATGGGGAAGTTCTCGTACGGCGTCGGTGACGGCGTGAGCCATTCCAGCGTGCGCGCGTCCCAGGGGTCGTTGCCCGAGGGCACGCCGCCCTTGATGCTCGCGATCAGGTTGAACAGGAACACCAGCGCGGAGACGGTGAGCACCACCACACCCAGGCTGGACAGCAGGTTGTAGATCTCCACGGTCCCGCCCAGCTCGCCGGGCAGCACCGCCGTGCGTCGCGGTTGGCCCAACAGACCGGACATGTGCATCGGACCGAACGTGAGGTTGAAACCGAGCAGCCAGGTCCAGAAGTGGACCTTGCCGAGCTTCTCGCTCATGAGCTTGCCCGTGACCTTCGGGAACCAGTAGTAGACCCCACCGATCAGGCCGAACAGCGCGCCGCCGAACAACACGTAGTGGAAGTGGGCCACCACGTAGTACGTGTCGTGCTGCTGGGCGTTGTGCGGCACGATCGCGTGGGTGACCCCGGATAGCCCGCCGATCGTGAACATCGAGATGAACCCGATGGAGAACAGCATCGGCGTCGTGAAGCGCAGCTTGCCGCCCCACATGGTGAAGACCCAGTTGAAGATCTTGATCCCGGTCGGCACGGCGATGAACATCGTCGACAGGGCGAAGGCCGACCGTGCCACCGGCCCGATCGCGGAGGTGAACATGTGGTGCGCCCACACCCCGAACCCGATGAAGCCGATGGCCGCGCCGGCGAAGACCACGGCCGCGTAGCCGAAGAGCGGCTTGCGGGCACCGACGGGCAGGATCTCCGACACGATCCCCATCGCCGGGAGGATCATGATGTAGACCTCGGGGTGGCCGAACAGCCAGAACAGGTGCTGGTAGAGCACCGGGTCGCCCCCGGTCCCCGGCTCGAAGAACTGGGCGCCGAAGACGGCGTCGGCGTTGAGCATGAACAGCGCCACGGCGATGATCGGCAGGGCGAACAGCAGCAGGAAGTTGGTGACCAACGACATCCAGATGAACACCGGCATCCGCATGAACGTCATGCCCGGGGCCCGCATGTTCAGGATCGTGACGATGAAGTTGATCGCCGCCGCCAACGAGCTGACCCCGACGATGTTCAGGCCGGCGGCGTAGAACGCCATGTTCGACACCGCGTCTGTGGACAGCGGCGCGTAGCCGACCCAGCTGCCGTTCGGCGCGCCACCGAGCAGGAAGGAGCTGTACAGGAAGATGCCGCCGAAGAGGTAGACCCAGTAGCTGAAGGCGTTCAGACGGGGGAATGCGACGTCGCGCGCGCCGATCATCAGGGGGATCAGGTAGTTGAAGAAGGCCGCCGACAGGGGCATCACCACCAGGAAGACCATGGTGATGCCGTGCATCGTGAAGACCTGGTTGTAGATCTCCTCGGTCAGCAGGTTCTGCTCGGCCTGCGCCAGCTGCGCGCGGATCAGGCCGGATTCCGCCCCACCCAGCGCGAAGAACACCAGGACCGTGAAGAAGTACATGATCCCGATCTTCTTGTGATCGGTCGTGGTGAGCCAGGCGCCGATGCCGGACTCGCCCTTCGGGCGGCCGCTGAAGCCGGACTTCTCCACGGTGCTGCTCGACATCGCGGTGTCTCCTTGCCGCCCGGAGGGCGCTCCGGTCGGGGCGTCAGGACTCGGGATCGAGCGTGAGCAGGTACGCGACGAGCGCGTCCAGCTCCTCCTCGGACAGGTCGAGGTCGGGCATGCCGATGCCGTTGACCTCGTACTGCATCGGCTTCATCGAGTTCGGGTCCTCCAGCCAGTCGCGGAGGTTCTCCTCCGTCATGTCGTGGATGGCGCCCGCGAACTCCTCGCGGCTGAGCAGGTGCGTCAGGTCCGGCCCCTGGCCGGCGGCGCGGGCGTCGCCCTCGTCCTCCCACACCTGGTGGCAGCTGGCGCAGGCCTGTCGGCCGTCGAGGTCGTTGTAGAGCTCGCGGCCGTCGGCCTCCAGGGTGCCGTCCTCGGGCACCTCGGCCGGCGTGCTCTGCTGCTCCACCCACGTGTCGAAGTCGGCCGGCTCCATCGCCTCGACCCGGGCGCGCATGTTGACGTGCGAGAGGCCGCAGTACTCGGCGCACTGACCGAGGTAGCGCCCCGGCTCGTCCGCCTGCATGTTCAGGAACGTGGTCTGACCGGGGACGAGGTCCTGCTTGCCGGCCAGCCGCGGGATCCAGAAGGAGTGGACCACGCCCTGCTCCGGCGACCTGGCGAGGTCGGCGGCGGTCATCTCGAGGCGCACCGGGGTGTCGGTCGGGATGGCCATCTCGTTCGCGGTGTAGATGTCGTAGTCCGGGTAGTAGTACTCGAACCACCACCGGTGACCGATGACCTCGACCGCCAGGACGTCGTCACCGCCGGGGTCGTCCATCTGCTCGAAGATGCCCTGCACGGTCGGGACCGCGATGACGGCCAGGATCACGGCCGGGATCACGGTCCAGACGATCTCCAGCCGCGTGTTGCCGTGGACCTGCACCGGCAGCGAGCCGTCGTCGTCCTTGCGGGTCCGGAACCTGATCACCGAGTAGATGATCAGGCCCTGGACCAGGACGAAGACCACCGCCGCGATGATCGCCACGGGGACGATCAGGTCGTGCGGCCCCTGGGCGAACGGCCCGGCGGGGTCCAGCGCGTTCTGCTCGCCGCTACAGGCGGCGAGCAGCAACGAGGCGAGAACGACGATCCCGGTGACGGTCCGCGTCCGGCGGCGGGAGCCGGCTCGCGTCTGTCTGGTCTCGCGCAACGTGACGTCTCCTCGTGGCTGGGGGGCGTCCGCCCCTGCGGTGTCCGCCTCGGGCTGGGGCTCGCCCGGTCGGGACGCGCACGCATCCGCCGCGTGTCGTCGTCCGGTGCGCCCGACAACGGACCGCCACGAGCATCCGTGCCCGGTCACGGGGCCGCTCGTCACCAGCGACCGGTGAGCCGTGCCGTTCGGGAAGCTTCGGCGGGCCCTCGTGGACCACCAGGAGCGGAAGGGTAGCCGTTCGGACACGGCCGCACCCAACCAGGCGGACCGCAGGCGGAGCGGCCCCGAGGTGCCCGCGAGCGGTCTACGGCTCCCACCGGAAGGTGCGGACCGTGAGCGCGACCGCCGCGAGGCCCCACCCGGCGACGACCGCCGTCGGGACGACCGCGATCCCGTCACCGTGGAGCGCGGCGCGCAGCGCCGTGCCGAGCGCCCCGAGCGGGAGCGCCTGCCCGAGCAGCGCCAACGGGGCCGGGAGCGCCGACGCGTCGAAGGTGACGCCGCTCACCACCAGCAGCACCAGGAACACGGCGTTCGCCGCCGCGAGCGTCGCCTCCGCGCGCAACGCCCCGGCCATGAGCAGCCCGAGCGCGGTGAAGGTGGCGGCACCGAGCAGGACCAGCGCCAACGCCAGCGCGATGCCCCCGGCCGGCCGCCAGCCCAGCCCGAGCGTGGCCACGGCCACCGCCAGGCAGCTCTGGACCACCAGCAGCGCGGCCACCGCGAGCGCCTTGGCGACCACGAAGGCCGCGCGGGGCAGGGGTGTGCCGCCGAGCAGCTTGAGCACGCCGTACTTGCGCTCGAACGCGGTCTGGATCGCCACTGCGACCAGGCCCGTGGCCGCGACCGAGATGGCGAGCACGCCCGGGAGCAGGAAGTCGACGGCGGGCTCGTCACCGGTCGGCAACACCTCGACCAGCGAGAAGAACGCGAGGATGCCCAGGGGGATGCCGAGGGTGACGATCAGGCTCTCCCCCGACCGCACCAGCAGGGTCAGCTCCATCCTCGCCTGGGCCAGGATCGCCGGCACCAGGGGGACGCGGCGCTCGGCGGGAACGACGCCACTCACGAGGCCACCTGCCGTGCGCCGGTGGAGTCGTCCTCCGCGGTCAGGCGCAGGAACACGTCCTCGAGGCTGCGCTTGCCGGCGCGGAGCTCCCCGAGCCGGACGTCGTGCGCTTCGAGCCAGCCGGCCAGCCGCGCGATCAGGGCGGGGTCGTTGGGGGCGAACAGGTGGTAGCGCCCGGGCCGCTGCTCCACCACGTCGACGCCGAGGTGGCGCGAGAGGTCGACGACGTCGAGCCCTGGCCGGGCGGAGAAGCCGACCTCCGGGTCGTCGCCGTGGGTGAGCTCGTCCGGCGTCCCCAGCGCGACCAGCCGCCCGGCGTCGACGATGGCGACCCGGTCGGCGAGGTGCTCCGCCTCGTCCAGCAGGTGGGTGGTCAGCACGACGGTGACCCCGTCGGCGCGCAGCTCCTCGACGTGGCGCCAGGTGAGGCGCCTCGCCGCGGGGTCGAGGCCGGCGGTGGGCTCGTCGAGGAAGACGACCTCCGGCCGGCCGACCAGCGCCAGTGCCAGCGACAGCCGCTGCTTCTGGCCGCCCGACAGATCGCGGAAGCGCGTGCGGCGGGCGTCGGCGAGCCCGACCCGTTCGAGCAACGCGTCCGGCGGTAACGGGTCGGCGTGGAACGCCGCGAACAGGCGCAGGACCTCCCCCGGTTCGGCGAGCGGGTAGACCCCGCCCTCCTGCAGCATGAGCCCCACCCGCGGCCGCAAGCGACGCGCGTCGCGACGCGGATCGAGCCCCAGCACCCGCACCTGCCCCGCGTCCGGCGCCCGGTAGCCCTCGCAGCACTCGATGGTGGTGGTCTTGCCGGCACCGTTCGGCCCCAGCAACGCGAGGGTCTGGCCGGGCTCGACGGTCAGGTCCAACCCGTCGACCGCCACCGTGTCGCCGTAGCGCTTGGTCAGCCCCCGGACCTCGATGGCCGCGGTATCGGCCGACTCGTGCACGACGGGCCTCGGGAGCGGGGGTGGGCGAGCGACCGCGCCAGCCTACCGGCGGCTCCGCGGAGCCACGGCGGCGGGCTCGGGCGGCCGGTCCCCGAGCCCGAGCGGCACCCGCGGTGGGCACGATCCTCGCAGCGGTCGGGAGTGGACACGCTCGCCATAGCGTGTCTAGGCTGTTCATCGCGACCGCGAGGTCGCCGCGGCCCCGTGTGTCCCCCCGTCGCACGGGGTCGCAACATGTCACGGGGTCGCAACATGTCACGGGGTCGCAACATGTCACGGGGCCGGACGAGGAAGCTAGCGTCGCGTCGTCGCCCGCACGGAAGGTCCAGGCACCCGGGTGAGCGAGCCGACCCCACCGTCCGGCAGCGCGATCCCCGCGGGGGTCGCGCCCGACCCTTCACGCTCGGGACCCGGCAGCCGCCACCGCCTCGAGGTGGACGTCCACCCGACGAGGCGTGACACGGTCGGCGCTCACCTCTGGGCCCTCGGGGCGACCGGGCTCGAGGAGCGACCGACGACGTTGCTCGCCTGGTTCGAGGCGGGAGCCGCGGACGACCACCCGACCCTCGACGAGGACCTGGCGGCACGGGTGCCCGAGCTGGCCCCCGCGGCACGACGGTGGTCGGTGGAGCCGGACCGTGACTGGCAGTCCGAGTGGAAGGCCACGATCGCCCCGGCGCGAGCGGGGCGGATCGTCGTGGTGCCGAGCTGGCTGGCACCGACGCACGAACCCGGCGACGACGAGCTCACCCTGGTGCTCGATCCCGGTCGTGCCTTCGGCAGCGGCCATCACGCGACCACGCTGCTGTGCCTCGAGTTGCTCGACGAACTGGACGAGGAGCTGTCCCTCACCGGCCGGACGCTGGCCGACGTCGGCTGCGGGACCGGTGTGCTGGCGATCGCGGCCGCCGCCCGTGGCGCCGTCGTGACCGCCGTCGACGTCGATCCGACGGCCGTGGCGGTCACCCGCGAGAACGCGGAACGCAACGGGGTCGAGCTGCACACCTCAACCGGGAGCGTCGAGACGGTGGCCGAGCCCGCGGAGGTGGTGGTGGCGAACCTGGTCACCGACGTGCTCGTGTCGCTGGCCGCGGACCTGGTCGCCGCGACCCGGTCCGTGCTGATCGTCAGCGGTATCGCCACCGTGCGCCGTGACCGGGCGCTGGCAGCGTTGACGCGGGCCGGTGCGGGCGTGGTCGAGGTCCGCGAGCGGGACGGATGGCTCGCGGCACGGCTGACCGTCACGACGTCGGGGGAGGCCGCGTCGTGACCCGCACCCCCGTCCGCAGGCTCCAGCGCGCGACCGTCGTAGCCGCGGTGGCGCTGCTGCTGTCGGCCTGCGCCGAGCCGGAGCTCGCCGACACGGAACCCGAACAGGGCGCCGAGGACCCGCTCGAGGCGTCGGAACCGGACCCGCTCCGCGCGGACCTGATCGAGCAGCTGGAACGGCTGCACGCCGCCGTGGCGGACACGCGCGCCGCACTGGCACCGGCCCTGGACGACGCGGACGGCGCCACGATCCAGGCGGCCGCCGCCGAGGCGTTCGACCTCCTCGTCGGTGAGGACGTCGACGGGACCGTGTTCCCCGCCACGGAGGGCGAACGCGAACGCGAGGGTCGCGGCGACGCCGAGCTCAGCGCGACGTTGTCGCTCGCCCGGGAGGCCGGCGGCGACCTCGGGCGCTCGGTGGTGGAGGTGCTGCGCGACCCGGTCGCTGGTGACGTCGGGACGTGGGAGCGTGACCCCGAGGGCATGGTCGACATCGCCGTGGCCGCCGTCGCCGGAGCCGAGGACCTCGACGCGGCCATCGGGTCCGTCGCCGAGGTGCCGGGGGACGGCACCCGGGCGATCGCCTGGACCGCGCTGGCACGCGACACGACGGACGCCGAGCTCGGTGCGGCGGCCGCTGAACGCGCGGACGCCCACCTCGGCGTCGTGGAGGTCGCCATCGAGCTGCTGCTGGAGGACCCGGACGCCGACCCGGAGGCGGACGACCCCGGCGCGGACGACCCCGACGAGCTGCCGGACGAGCTCGAGGAGATCCCGGAGGAGCTGGACGAGACCGAGGACCTCGGATCGTGAGCCCCCGGACCACGTTGGACGGCTCGCCCCGCCAGGCCGTCGTCGACGGCTTCACCCACGGTGGCGAGGGGGTCGCCCGCGTCCAGGGCAAGGCCGTCTTCGTGCCCGGCGCCCTCCCGGGCGAGGTGGTGCGGCTCCGCGTCGTCGATGACCGCAAACGGTGGGCCCGTGCCGAACTGCTGGAGGTCGTGGCACCGAGCCCCGACCGGGTCGCGCCCCCCTGCCCCTACGTGCCGGAGTGCGGCGGCTGCGACCTGCAGCACGCCGCGGTGCCGGCCCAGCGGCGCCTGAAGACCCGGGTCGTGATCGAGCAGCTCCAGCGGCTCGGCGGCGTGGCGGACCCCCCGGTCGAGCCCTGCCGTGAGATCGGGCCCGCCACCGGCTACCGCGCGCAGGCCCGGTTGCGAGCCGACCCGGACGGCCACCTCGGCTTCCACCGTGCCGGCAGCACCGAGGTGGTACCGATCGACCGCTGCCTGATCCTGACCGACGCCGCGCAGGGCGTCCGCGACACGGTCGGCGACACGTCCGGCGCCGCGGAGCTCGCCGTGCGCGGCATCGACCCCGACGGTGGGGCCGTGGCCACGCTGCGGCCGGGCCCCGGAGCGCTGCAACTGCCGGAGGGCCCCTTCGACCTGCTGCTCGAGCAGCCCGGCGGCGAGCTCGTGCCGATGCGTGGTGACGGTCACCTCGACGTCGAGGTGGCGGGGTTGGTCTTCGGCGTCCCGGCCGACGCCTTCTTCCAGCCGAGCCATCCGGCCGCGGAGGCGTTGGTCGCCGCCGTCCGCGAGGCCCTCGGCGACGTCCGGGGCGCGTTGGTGTGGGACCTCTACGCCGGGGTCGGGCTCCTGTCGCTGGCCCTGGCGGCCGACGGCGCCGAGGTGGTCGCCGTCGAGGGCAACGCCGCCGCAGCCGCAGCCGCCACGCGCAACGCCGCCCGGAACGAGCTGGCGCTCACCGTGCTGACCGAGCCGGTCGACGAGGTGGTCGCCGGCGGTGCGGGCGGGGACCTCCCGTTGGAGCCGCCCGACCTGGTGGTGCTCGACCCGCCGCGCACCGGCGCCGGTCCGGACATCATCGCCGACCTGGCGGGCGCTTCGCCGGCGATGGTCGTCTACGTCGCGTGCGACGTGGCGGCGCTGGCACGCGACACCGCCGCTCTGAGCGCGGCGGGCTACCGGCTCACGCGGGCGGTGCCCCTGGACCTGTTCCCGATGACCCACCACGTCGAGGTCGTCGCGAGCTTCGTGCGCTGACGCGTCGTCCAACGCCTACCGTGACGGCGGTCACCACCAGCCCGGAGGTCGCCGTGGAACGTCTGCTGCACGTCTACGCCTACGTCGAAGCGCCCTTCGACCTGGTGACACGGTTGCTCGCCGACAACACGGCCGCGGTGCTCCAGCACGCGACCGACGACGCCGCGGAGCAGGCCGGTGTGCTGTCCCGGACCCTGCGGGTGGCGGTCGGCGGCTTCGAGGTCAGCCGGGACGTCACGATCGAGATCGGCGAGTTCGACCCCCGCGGCATCACCCGCAGCGTCGTCCCGCTGCGCTGGCACGCGGAGAGCGGCCGGCTGCTCTTCCCGCAGCTCGCCGCGGACCTCGAGGTCTCGGCCGTGGTCTTCGACCCGCCGTTGACGCAGCTGACGGTGGACGGCAGCTACGAACCCCCGCTCGGTGCGCTCGGTGCGGGCGCCGACCGGCTACTGCTGCACCGCCTGGCCGAGGCCACGGTGCACCGTTTCACCCACGAGGTGGCCGACCAGCTGCGGCGGCTGGTCGACCTGATCCCCGAGGACGAGCGCCTCTGACCCCCGTCCGGGCCCGCGGCCCGGATCGCCGTCACCGGACGAGGTCCCGGACCGCGACGCCGTGCACGTCGTTGAGGACCTCGTCCCCGTCGTCGGTCACCACGGCGGGCTCGAACACGGTCAGGGTGCGGCCGCTGGCGGCGTGCACGACGGCGACGCCCGGCCGCTCACCCGATGCCGCGTGGATCGCGCCCGACCGCGGGTTGGGGCCCCGCTGGGTGATGTAGACCAGCCGGCCGTCGGGGGAGAAGTCGAGGATGTCGGGCGCGTCGGCGACGTCCTCGATCTCCCGGATGACCTCGAAGGTGGTCGCGTCGATGATGAGCGCGTTGTCCGAGTTGCGGTTGACCTGCCACAGCCGCTCGCCGTCGGGTGTGAAGCGGAGACCGTGCGCGTCCAGGCCGCGCGAGGAGTCGGTCCGCAGCAGCTCCTTGCCGACGGCGTCGAACACGTACCACTCGCCCTCCGTGTCGGCCCCCTCGGCCACCTCGCCGCTGAAGTTGGCGACCGCGTGCTGGCCGTCGGGGCTGACCCCGACGCCGCAGTTGGCCTTGACCTGCGACGGGTCCCACGCGGCGGAGACGTCGTGGCTCTCGAGGTCGAGCACGAAGAGCCCACCCTGCTGCCAACCCGGACCGAGCGTGACCCAGGCCTCGCTGCTGTCGGGGCTGTACTGGTGGCAGACGGGACCGTACGAGCTGTAGCGGAAGTCGGCGTCGGGGTCGGCGTCCAGGGCGTTGGAGCGCCAGTCCGGGTTGGCCTGCTCGACGGGCGTCAGCAGGTCGCCGACGTCGAGCGTCGTGCCGATCTCGAACGTCGGTGACGGCGCGTCGAGGTCGAGCGGGATCTCCACCATGTCGGTGGCGCCGATCGCCGCAACCCACACCGCGGTGTCGTCGGGGGTGACCGCCGCCATGTGGCTGCCGGCACCCGTCGGGAGCACCTCGACGACCTCGCGCTCCCGCGCGTCGATCACGATGGTCGCCTGTCCCGCCGTGGCGGCGACGAACGCGTAGCGGTGCTCGGAGTCGAACTCGATCATGTGCGGCACCGTCAACGGTCCCGGCGGGACGTGCGCGAAGCCCTGGCCGGCCAGCGCGTCCGGCGTCACGTCGATCACCTCGAGCTCCGTGCCGTCCTCGTCGAGCACGTGGATCAGGTCCGTGCCCTGGTCGAGCATCCACACCTCGTGCGGGTGGCTCGACGGCAGGCCGAGCGGCGGGCCCGGCGGGACCTCGGCGGGCGGACCTCCCCGCGGCATGTCGGTGGGGGGCCCGCCCCG
>SKTG01000051.1 GCA_007118045.1 Nitriliruptoraceae bacterium | reverse complement strand
ACGATGAAGTACCCGGCGGTGTGGCTCACCGGCGAGGGCGCCAAGGGTGAGGTGCTGTCCGTGGCGTACGCCAACGACGGCCAGCACCAGGACGCCGGCGCCAAGATGGTCCACGCCGCGCCCTACACCACCTCCAACATCCTCTCGAAGTCGATCTCCAAGGGCGAGGGCCGCACCAGCTACCGCGGCCTGGTCTCGATCAACGAGGGCGCGCACCACGCCCGTGCGGCGGTCAAGTGCGACGCGCTGATGCTCGACGAGACCTCGCGGACCGACACCTACCCGTACATGGAGATCGAGCAGGAGGACGCCACGATCGAGCACGAGGCCACGGTCTCGAAGCTCTCCGAGGACCAGCTGTTCTACATGCAGTCCCGTGGCATCGACGAGGACGAGGCGACCGCGATGATCGTGCGCGGCTTCATCGAGCCGATCGCGCGTGAGCTGCCGATGGAGTACTCGGTGGAGCTCAACCGGCTGATCGCCCTGGAGATGGAAGGGGCGATCGGATGACCGAGTTCCTCCTCGACGATCTGACCGAGGAGGCGCTCACCGGCCGCAGCGATGCGGCCGAGGAGCCCTCCTGGCTCCGTGACCGCCGACTCGCGGCGTTCAAGCGCTACCTCGATCTCGCCTGGCCCGACAGCCGGGCCGACGAGTTCTGGCGCTCGACCCCCTTCCAGCGCCGTATCGACGTGGACCGTGCCGTGGTCACCACGGCGCCCGCGGACGTCGAGGTGCCGGCGTCGGTCACCGACGGCCTCGACCTCGGCTCCGCCACCGCGCGCATCATCGACGGCGAGGTGGTCGACATCACCCTGCCGACCGCGATGGCCGAGCTCGGCGTGGTGGTCACCGACCTGGCGACCGCCGCGCGCGAGCACGGCGACCTCGTGCGCACCCACCTCGGCAGCCTGACGACGTCCGACCCGGAGGGCACCGGCGGCGGCTCCGACCGCACCGTGACGGTCAACGACGCCGCGTGGACGGCCGGGTTGTTCGTCCACGTCCCGGCCGAGGTCGAGCTGGACGCACCGATCAGCGTGCAGGTCCACGCCTCGACCCCCGGGGCGCACCTGCCCCGCGTGCTCGGCGTCCTCGGGCACCACGCGAGGGCCACGCTCTACCTCGAGCACACCTCCGCCCCCGAGCTCGACGCCCTCGTCGACGAGGTCGTCGAGGTGATCGCGCAGGACGCCTCCAAGCTCGACGTCGTCTCGTTGCAGCGCTGGGACGGTCCGGTGCAGCACCTGTCGCTGCAGAAGGTGGCCGCGCACCGCGACGCCTCGATCCGCCACCTCACCGTCACGATCGGCGGCGCCACCGTGCGCGTGCTCCCGGAGTGCGACCTGGTCGGGGCCGGCGCGGAGGTGCGTCCCCTCGGCATCTACTTCGCCGACGAGGGCCAGTGGTTCGACCTGCAGCCCTACGTGCGTCACCTCGCACCGCACGCCTCCTCCGACGTGTTGTTCAAGGGGGCCCTGCAGGGCCACAGCCGTACCGTCTTCCGGGGCAACATCTTCGTGCACAAGGACGCGGTCGGGACCGTCACCGACGAGAACAACCGGTCCCTGATCCTCACGGAGGGGGCGCGCGCCGACGCCACGCCGTTCCTCGAGATCGAGTGCGCCGACATCACCGCCGGGCACGGCTCGGCGACCGGACAGATCGACGCGCTGCACCTGTTCTACCTGGAGTCGCGCGGGATCCGCCGGGACGACGCCCTGCGGCTGATCGTCTTCGGGTTCTTCCGCGACGTGCTGCGCGAGATCGCGGCGCCGGGCATCGAGGACGTCGCGCTGGCCGACATCGAGGCCCGCGTCGAGGCGGCGGATCTGAGCAAGGTGCAGATCAACGACGCCGCGCTGCAGGATCTCGGCTGATGGCCGGGCCCCACGCGAAGCTCAGCGAGCTCGGCGAGGCGACCCCCGTCCGGGTCGACGTCGACGGCGTGCCCGTGTGCCTCGTGCGGCTCGGGGACACGGTCAAGGCGGTCCACGACACCTGTTCCCACCAGCAGTGGTCGCTGTCCGACGACGGCATGGTCTGGGGCAACGGGGTGGAGTGTTCGCTCCACGGCTCGACCTTCGACCTCGACGACGGGCGCCCCTCCTCGCTGCCCGCCACGACCCCGATCCCGACCTTCGCGGTGCGCCTCGACGGCGACGCCGTCACCGTCGACGTCGCCGACGCCACCAACGACGCACCCTTCCCGGAGCACTGACCGACACCGGGACGTGCGCGACCCCCATCCCGCACGGTGCCCCGTTCCCGCGCCTCCCGCTGCGGAGGCCACCCCCGAACCCCACCCAGACCGCCGGCGGACCGCGACCAGCATCTCCGCGCCCCGGCCACCGAGCTTCACACCCGTACCGCACCACGGAGAAAGCGACCCCGACCCATGGCTGACCTCGAGATCCGCGACCTCACGGTCGAGGCCGACGGCGCGGAGATCCTCCGCGGCGTCACCCTCGACCTCGACAAGGGCAGGACCCTCGCCCTGATGGGTCCGAACGGCTCCGGCAAGTCGACCCTCGCCTACGCCATCGCCGGCCACCCCGCGTACGACGTGACCGGCGGCACCATCACCTGGAAGGGCACCGCGCTCACCGAGCTCACACCCGACGAGCGTGCTCGGCTCGGCGTGTTCCTCGCCATGCAGTACCCCGTCGAGGTGCCCGGCGTCTCCCTGACCAACTTCCTGCGCACCGCGGTGAACGCGACCCAGGGTGACGGCGAGGACGTCCCGGTCCGGGAGTTCATGTCGCGTTTGCGGGGCGCCATGAAGGACCTCGGTGTCGACGAGTCGTTCCTGCAGCGTTCCGTCAACGAAGGCTTCTCCGGCGGCGAGAAGAAGCGCTTCGAGATCCTGCAGGCATCCCTGCTCCGACCGGAGCTGGCGGTGCTCGACGAGACCGACTCGGGACTGGACGTCGACGCCCTCAAGACCGTCGCCGAGGGTGTCAACCGTCTACAGGGCCCGGACCTCGGTGTGCTCATCATCACGCACTACACCCGCATCCTGCGCTACATCGAGCCGGACGAGGTGCACGTGATGTTCGAGGGCCGCATCGTGGCCTCGGGTGGCCCGGAACTCGCCGACGAGCTCGAGGAGCACGGCTACGAGAACCTGAAGACCACCGCGTGAGCGCGGCGGGCCCGGGCGCGCGAGCATCCATCGCTTTCGGGGCAACGCCCGCCTGCCGCCCGACGCGAGCCCGACGGGCCCCGTCGTGACAGCGAAGCTGGCCAGGCGGCAGCGGGTCCGGCACGCTGGAGACACCACCGAGCACCGAGGCACGCCATGACGTTCGACGTCCCGACGCTCCGGAAGGAGTTCCCGACCCTGTCGCGGGAGCTCGACGGGCAGCGTCTGGTCTACCTGGACTCGGCGGCGTCGTCGCAGACCCCGCGCGTGGTCCTCGACGCGATGGACCGCTACTACAGCTGGTCGCGCTCGAACGTCCACCGGGGCGTCTACCAGCTCGCCGAGGAGGCGACGGACCTCTACGAGGGCGCGCGCGCGAAGCTGGCGGCCTTCGTGGACGCCGATCCGCGCGGTGTGGTCTTCACCAAGAACGCCACGGAGGCCTGCAACCTCGTGGCGTACTCGTGGGTCCGTCGCCACCTCGGTGAGGGTGACGCCCTGCTGACCACGATGATGGAGCACCACGCGAACCACGTCCCGTTCACGTTCGCCGCACGCGACCTCGGGTTCGAGGTCCGCAACGTGCCGCTGACCGAGGACGGGCAGCTCGACCTCGACGCCGCCCGCGAGCTGGTCGCCGACGGCAGGGTCCGGTTCCTCGCCGTCGGTCACGTCTCCAACGTGCTCGGCACGATCAACGACGTCGGGGAGCTCAGCCGCATCGTCCGCGACGCGCACCCGGAGGCGAAGGTCCACGTCGACGGCACGCAGGCGGTGCCGCACATGCCGGTGAGCTTCCGTGAGCTCGGAGCGGACTTCTACGCCATCACCGGCCACAAGATGCTCGGTCCCACCGGTATCGGCGCGCTGATCGCCCGCCCGGAGCTGCTCGACGAGATGGAGCCCTTCCTCACCGGCGGCGACATGATCCGCGACGTCACCCTCGACGGGGCGACGTGGAACGACGTCCCGCACAAGTTCGAGGCGGGGACCCCCATGATCGCGGAGGCCGCCGGCCTGGGGGCGGCCGTCGACCTGCTCACCGAGCTCGACATGCACGCCGTGCGGGCCCACGAGGTGAGCCTGACCACGCGCATGCTGGAGGCGCTGAGCTCGGTCGACGACGTCACGATCCACGGACCCCTCGACCCGACCCTGCGCGGGTGTGCGGTCTCGTTCGCCGTCGATGGCGTGCACCCGCACGACGTCGGGGCCATGCTGGGCTCCAAGGGCGTCTGCGTACGCGTCGGGCACCACTGCACGAAGCCGCTGATGCGATGTCTGGGGCTCAACGCGACCGCACGCGCCAGCACCTACGTGTACAACGACGTCGACGACCTGGCTCCGCTGGTGGACGGCATCGAGGCCGCCCGCCGCTTCTTCGCCCGATGAGCGGGCACCACGTGAGCCGTCGTCGCCCGGGCCCAGGAGGTCGGTCGTGAGCATGGAGGACCTGTACCAGGAGATCATCCTGGACCACTACCGCAAGCCGCACAACCGGGCGCCGTCCCTCGAGGACGAGGACGTGCACGTCCACCACAGCAACCCGTTGTGCGGGGACGAGATGGACCTGCGCCTGCGCGTCGTCGACGACCGCGTCGACGCCGTGGTCTTCGACGGCGAGGGCTGCTCGATCAGCCAGGCGTCCGCGTCGGCCATGTCCGACGTGGTGACCGGTCGCGACCTGAAGGACGCGCTCGACCTCGCCGAGGACTTCCGCAAGATGATGCACGGTGACGAACCCGCCCGCGCCGACGACCTCGGCGACGGCATCGCCTTCCAGGGCGTCGCGAAGTTCCCGGTCCGTGTCAAGTGCGCGCTGCTGGGCTGGATGGCGGTCCGTGACGCCATCGAGTCCTACGAGCAGGGCGCCTCCGCCCACACCGTGACCCACGAGGAGTAGCCGTGAGCGAGCACCCCACCCCCGAGACCGACCGAGGCGCCACGCTGACCGAGGACCGCGCGAGCGCGGACCCCGCCGTGACCGCTGCCGGCACGCCGGCCGCCGCCCCCACCCAGGACCCCGCACCGGCCCAGGCCGACGAGGGCGTCCCCGAGTACGACACCGCGGACGGTCTGCCCCCCGCCGAGGAGCCGCCACGGCAACGGCACCCCTTCGAGGATCTGCCGCTCGAGGAGGACGGCATGCCGTCCTCGCAGGACCTGATGAACGGGCTGCGGGCGGTGGTCGACCCGGAGATCGGCTACAACATCGTCGACCTCGGGCTGGTCTACGAGGTCACCAAGCCCGAGCGGGGCTACGCCCACGTGCTGATGACCCTGACCTCGATGGGCTGTCCGCTGACCGAGGTGATCCACCAGCAGTGCTCGGTCATCCTCGGTGCCATGCCGGGCGTGGACCGGGTCGAGGTGGAGTTCACCTTCACCCCGCCGTGGTCCACCGACATGATCGCGGACTACGTGCGCGAGGAGTTGCGGGCGATGGGCATGAACGTCTGATCGCCACGGTCGGCCGCGTTCGCGGCCGGCTCGGCCGCTGGGGATCGGCGCGTGCCACGGTTCAGGCCGGCACGCGTTCGAACACGGCGGCCAGGCCCTGCCCGCCGCCGATGCACATCGTCTCCAGGCCGTAGCGCCCCTCGCGCCGGTCGAGCTCGCGCAGCAACGTCGCCAGGATGCGTCCTCCGGTCGCGCCGATCGGGTGTCCCAGCGCGATGCCCGAGCCGTTGACGTTGAGTCGCTGGTGGTCGGTCTCGCCGAGGCCCCACTCCCTCGCCACCGCCAGGACCTGGGCGGCGAACGCCTCGTTCAGTTCGATCAGGTCCAGATCCGCCAGGGTCAGGCCCGAGCGTCCCAACGCCTCGGCGGTCGCGGGGACCGGCCCGATCCCCATCCGGTGCGGCTCGCAGCCCGCGACCGCCCAGCCCAGCAGACGCGCCAGCGGTCGGAGCCCCAGCTGCTCGGCGCGGGCGGGGTGGGTCACCACGCACACCGCCGCCCCGTCGTTCTGCCCGGACGCGTTGCCGGCCGTGACCGTGGCCTGCCCGTCCTCGTCGAGCCGGATCGGTCGTAGGCCGGCCAGCTTGGCGAGCGTGGTGTCGGCGCGCGGGTGCTCGTCGCGGTCGACGATGGCCTCGCCGTGGTGGTCGGGCACGGCGATCGGCACGAGCTCGTCGTCGAAACGGCCGGCCTGGTGGGCCGCGACCGCCCGATCGTGCGAGCGCAGCGCGAGGGCGTCCTGCTCGTCCCGCGGGATCGCCAGCTCGCGCCGCAGGTTCTCGGCCGTCTCGAGCATGCCGCCGGGTACCGGGTGGTCACGGCCGCCCGCCGTGACCCGTGCGCGGGCCAGGCGGTCGACCAGGGGTACCTCGGCGGCACGCACGCCCCAGCGCAGCCCCGTGGCGGCGAACTCGACGTTGCTCATGGACTCCGCGCCGCCGGCGAGGACCACCTCGGCCGCGCCGGTCTGGACCCGCATCGCCGCGTCGAGCACGGCCTGCAACCCGGACCCGCAGCGCCGGTCGACCTGCGCGCCGGGCACGGTGACGGGGAGCCCGGCGTCGAGCGCGGCGACCCGCCCGAGGGCGGGGGCCTCGCCGTTGGGGTAGCCCTGACCGAGGAGCACGTCGTCGATGCCCTCGGGTGGCAGGCCCGTGCGGTCCAGCAGGGCACGGATCACCTCGGCGGCGAGGCGCTCCACCGGCACGTGGCGGAACACGCCCCCGTAACGGCCGACCGGGGTCCGCAGCGGCTCGCAGATCACGGCCTCGCGCACGTGGGACCTCCTGAGGTCGGGTCGACCGGGGGAGGGGAGCGTAGGCAGCCGGGCGGCGTGTGACCCCCTGCTCAGGCCGTCCCCGACGGCCTCCCGGTGTCGTCCCGCGCACCGGTGTCGTCCCGCGCACCGGTGTCGTCCCGCGCACCGGT
>SKTG01000513.1 GCA_007118045.1 Nitriliruptoraceae bacterium | reverse complement strand
CTGTCCACCGTCGCTCGGCCTGCTCACGATCAACGCGTTGGTGGCTGCTGATCAGGTCTTGGTGCCGATCCAGTGCGAGTATTACGCGCTGGAGGGATTGAGCCAGCTGATGCGTACCGTGCAGCTGGTGGGTGACAACCTGAACGAAGACCTGGAACTCGGCGGGGTCGTGCTCACGATGTACGACGCCCGGACCAACCTGGCGCAGCAGGTGGTCGATGAGATCCGTGACTACTTCGGGGACCGCGCCTATGCGACCGTGATCCCGCGCACGGTGCGGTTGTCGGAGGCACCGAGCTTCGGGCAACCGATCACCCTGTTCGATCCCCAGAGCCGCGGTGGTCGCGCCTACCGGCGTTTGGCCGGCGAGGTAGCCGAGCGTTTGGAGCTCGCTGGTTCGGTGGCGACCGGTTCGGCGTCCGAAACCGCCGGGCCCGAGAGCGTCGGGCGGGATCACGCTGTCACTGACGCTGCGTCGCAAGGGAACGGACAGGACGGAGCGGTCCACCACGTTGTGCCGAAGGGTGACGACGGGCTTGCCGGGGCCGTTTCCGATGGTGTGTCGGAGGGTGGCGGCGGGCCTGACCGGGTTGGTCACGACGGTGTGCCGGAGGGTGGAGGGCGCGAGCCGGTCGTACATGAGGACGAAGCCGATCACTCCAACGTTCGAAACGACGAGGAGGTGCGCCCATGACCCGGCGATCAGGACTTGGACGCGGGCTCGCGGCGCTGATCCCGCCGTCGTCAGAGCAAGGCGACGAGCACGGCGCGACCGACCACGACGACGCCGGCGCCGGCGCGTCCGACCCGAGCGGTCCCGACCCCGCACCGAGCGGCCCGGAGGCGACGGGTTCTGAGGCTGGCGACCCCGGCGCGAGCGGCCGGCAGGTGACCGGTTCCGAGGCGGGCGACCCCGGTTCTGGTGTCCTAGGGGCGAGACACTTCGAGGCACGCCACCCCGAGGCGCGCCACCCCGAGGCGCGCCACCCCGAGGCCGGCGACGCAGGCTTCGGCGAGCTGAGGACCGATGTCCCCGACGTCCCCCGCTCCGAGCCGGCCCGTGAGTATGCCGATGGTGAGGATCAGGGAGCATCGGAAAGCCCTGAGATGGCGTCGCATAACACGAACGTTGGCCCATCGGGCGCCACCGGCGGTCCACCGGACACGCCGGGCGGCCCGGAGGTACCGGACGCCCCGGACGCCCCGGAGACCGGGCGCACCGTCGACGCGGGGACGACGGAAGACGGGGCACCGATCCACCACGATGCGTCAGGGGCTCCAGGTTCATCGGACGCCGGTTCGACGCCTGAGGCACCGAGCGGGTCAGGCATCAGCGTGTCACCGGAGGCGGCGACCCTCGCCGCGATCGCACCGCACGCCATCGTCCCCAACCCCCGGCAGCCGCGTGGCGTGTTCGATCCCGACGAGCTCGACGGGCTGGCGACGTCGCTGGCCGACCTCGGGATGCTGCAGCCGCTCGTGGTGCGACCGGTCGGCGACGGCAGGTACGAGCTCGTCGCTGGCGAACGTCGGTTGCGTGCCGCGGTGCTCGCTGGCATGGACACCGTCCCAGCCGTCGTCCGTCACACCGACGACGCCGACCTGTTGAAGGAAGCACTGGTCGAGAACATCCACCGGGTGCAGCTCAACCCGCTGGAGGAGGCGGCGGCCTACGAGCAGCTCCTGGAGGAGTTCGGCGTCACCCAGGAGGAGCTCGCCGCGCGCCTCGGCCGCTCTCGACCCTCCATCAGCAACGCGATCCGGCTCCTACAGCTACCCGCGGGCGTGCAGCGTCGCGTTGCCGCCGGCGTGCTCAGCGCCGGCCACGCGAAGGCGCTGCTCGCCCTGGAGAACGCCGACGCGCAGAGCCGCCTCGCCGAACGCATCGTGGCGGAGGGCTTGTCGGTCCGAGCCACGGAGGAGCTGGTCCGCCTCCGACTGATCGACGAGCCGACCCGGCGGGGCCCGCGCTCGCGCGAGACCGAGGTACCTGGACTGCTCGAGCTCCAGGACGACCTCGCGGAAGCGCTGCAGACCCGGGTGCGTATCGCGATGGGCGCCCGGAAGGGCAAACTGACGGTCGAGTTCGGCAGCGTCGAGGACCTCGAACGCATCGTCGGGGTCATCGCCACCGGCCTCGGGACCCCCGTCGAGGGCAGCATCGGCAACGGCGCGAGCGCTGGCGCAGAGGTCGGGGCTGACAGCGCGCCCGAGGTGGCCGAACTCGACGAGGCGGCGCTGGACGCCCGGATCGAAGCCGCTACGAGCCGGACACCACTGGACCCCGGGCCGGACGAGGGGCCGCCCGAGGCCTGAGTAGCCCACGCGCCCGCCTACGCGGTCCCCCCGGACGGGCACGGAATGCGTCGGGCGGAGCCTCGCGTCGCTCGTGGGCACGAGTGGCTGGCCGGTGCGGGCAGAGCTTCACGCACCGGCGACGCAGATCCGTCCGGTGGATGTTCGCGTCGCTCGGGCACGAGTGGCTGGCGGGTGCGGGCAGAGCTTCACGCACCGGTGGACAGAACGCGTTCGGCGGAGCCTCGCGTCGCTCGTCGGCGGGAGTGGCTGGCGGGCGCGTGCGGAGAGCTACGCAACCGGGCGGGATGCTGGCCCTCGTGCAGCCGAGGGGCGTTGACGGGGTCGCTGGTAGGTCGTGGCGGGTCGCCGGCGGGGCCGATTGAGCGAGGCTCTCCCTCGGGGGCGGAGGCGGAGATGCAGGCCGCAGTGGGGGCGGTGGGCCTTCACGGACGGGGCCGGCGTCTCACGTCGACGGGCCCACCCGGGTCACCTCGCCGACCGCGCGTCCGAGCAGCGCCTGCTCGGCGAACCCGACGAAGAGCCCGCAGCACATGACGCCCGGGATGAGCGAGATCGCGACGTCGGTCACGGCCGGATCGTCCAGACCGCCGGGCCACCGCACGTCCAGGATCGCGTTGTGGTTGTCCGTCACCAGCGGTTCGCCCCCGGCGACCCTCCGACGCGACACCTCGAAGCCGCGTGCCGTGAGCTCGCGTCCGACCGGGCCGACCGCGAACGGGACCACCTCGACGGGCAGAGGGAAGGTGTCGGCGAGGCGGTCGACGAGTTTGTCCTCGGTGGCGATCAACACGAAGCGGTCGGCCATGTTGGCCACCACCTTCTCGCGCAGCAGCGCCGCCCCGCCACCCTTGGTCGCCGTGAGTTGGCGGTCGAGCTCGTCGGCACCGTCGATGGCGAGGTCGAGCCGGTCGACCTCGTCGGGTTCGAGCAGTTCGATGCCGAGCTCCCGGCACCTCGCTGCGGTGGCCGTCGAGGTCGGCACCCCCGCCACGTCGAGCTTCCGCTCGGCGATCGCGAGGAGCAGGTGTTCCACCGTCGAGCCGCTGCCGAGCCCGAGACGCATGCCCGAGTCGACGAGTTCGGCACCGGCCCGGCCGGCCGCCCGCTTCGCCGCATCGCTCATCACGGCCCCCCGGACCGACCGGCGTCCTCGCCCCAGCCGGACAGCAGCAGCGGCAGCTCGCCGAGGCCCTCGAGCACCAGGTCGGGCTCGATCCCGTCCGGCAGGTCCTGCAGGTGCCCCCACGGGCCACGTCGTAGCCAGCACGATCGCAGGCCGGCCGTGATGGCCGGGACCACGTCGTTGTCGATCCGGTCACCCACGTAGAGCACCTCGGCCGGATCGTCGGTACCGGCGACACGTAGCACCTCCGCGAAGAACGCCGGATCCGGCTTGTGGGTCCCGAGCTCGTCGGAGGTGATCACCACGTCGCTCGGCAGCTCGAGTTCGCGCAGCTGCGCCGTCCGGCGCGCCGGCTGGTTCCCGGCCAGCACCACCGTGAAGCCCAGGGAGCGCAGCTCGGACAGGCAGGGCCGCACGTCCGGGTAGAGGTCCTGCTCCTGGAAGCCGCCGTAACGTCGCTCGTGCTCGTCCTCGAACTCCTGCCAGTCGACGTTCGGGGCCACGTGTGGGAAGACGGCGTGGTGGTCCTCTCCCTGCACGATCGCGGCACCGAGCACCGCGGCGAAGGTCAGGGGCGACACGCCGAGCAACCCGGACCACACGGCCCACACACGGCTCTCGTCGATCAGCACCTCACCGATGTCGAAGGCCACGATGCGCGGTGCGGGACCGTCAGGGTCCGATACGGCATCGGGGTCGAACTCGAGCTCGTCGAGGTCCTCCAGGTCCTCGCGCTCCTCCGGATCGGCGCCGCCGCTCGACCGTTCGCTGGCGTCCGGTGTGCCACGCGTCGCCGGCCCCGGTGGTTCTGCGAGCCGCACGCGAGCCGCACCGCGGGCGTGCGGTGGAGCGGGGGTGCGCCTGGACGGACGTTGGGCACGGCGTCGGCGTCCGGACCCCGGCGGGTCGTCGATGATGCCCACTGGGGACCTTTCGCCGCGGTCCCGCGCCGTTCGCGACGCGCGTCACCGCTCGGGCTCGGAGCGACCCTACCGGCTGTGTCGGCTCACGCCCGGCGTTGGCCCGGCGACGCACCGTCACGTTGCGCGAGGGCCACGAGCGTCTCGCACAGGTCCGGGAAGTCCAGCGAGGCGGCGTTGGCCGCCAACGGGACCAGCGACGTGTCGGTCAGGCCGGGGCAGGTGTCGAGCTCCAGCAGCCACGGGACGCCCTGCTCGTCAACGATCAGGTCGGCCCGCGACACGTGCCTGGCGCCGATGGCCTCGTACGCACCGACCGCCATGGCCTCGCAGGCGGCCCGAACCTCGGGTTCCAGGCGGGCGGGGGCGTGGAACTCCGTGGCCCCGGGCGTGTAGCGGGCGGCGAAGTCGTAGGCGCCCTCCTTGGGGTGGATCTCCACGGGGGGCAGCGGCTGCCCGTCGAGGACGGCCACCGCGACCTCCGTACCGGCCACGAAGCGCTCGATGAGCACCGCCTCGGCGTAGCTGAAGGCCCCCACGATCGCGCGGGGCAACTCCGTCGCGTCGTTGACGATCGTCAGGCCAAGCGAGGAACCGCCGGTGGCCGGCTTGACCACGAGTGGCACCCCCAACGCCGTGGCGATGTGATCGACCGCCGCGGAGGCGCCCATCTCCCGGAAGGCCTGCTGGCTCAGCGTCACACGGTCGGGGACGGCCAGCCCGGCGCGCGCGTAGAGCCCCTGGGCGATCGGCTTGTTCCACGCCAGCGAGGACGCCAGCACGTCGGGGCCGGTGTAGGGCAGCCCGACCAGCTCGAGCAGCGACTGCACGGTGCCGTCCTCACCCGCCGAACCGTGCAGGGCGAGCAGGGCGAGGTCGAAGCCGCCCTGCTCGAGCGTGCGCACCAGCTGGGCGTCGACGTCCAGCCGGGTGACCTGGTGGCCACGGTCCTGCAGCGCCGCGGCCACCCGCGCGCCCGAACGCAGGCTGACCTCCCGTTCCAGCGAGATCCCGCCCGAGAGCACCGCGACGGCCGCGGGCTCGGCGGAGAGCGAGGGTGAGGTGGACACGGGGACTCCTGGACGTCGAGGTGGTGGGCGGGTGACGCGGTCAGCCACCGACACCGGTGGCGGGGCCGGTCCGACGTGGTCGGACCTGGGGTGCGTCGTCGCCGTAGACGGCCGCGACCAGCTCGATCTCCTCGTGCAACAACTCGCCGAGCCGGCTGATCCCCTCGCCGATCCGCGCGACCTCGGGGTAGCTGAAGCACAAGCGGGCGTGGTCGCCGCCGGCGCCGTCGGCGTAGAAACCACGACCGGGCACGTAGGCCACCCGGTGGCTGATCGCCTTGGCGAGCAGGTCGGAGGTGTCGATGCCGTCGGGGACGGTCAGCCAGACGTAGAAGGCGCCGGACGGGACCGTCCAGTCCACCCCCTCCGGCATCTCCGTAGCCAGGGCATCGAGCATGGCCACCGACTTCTCGTGGTAGACGGCGGCGAACCGTTTGATCTGCTCACGCCACGGCTGGGTCCGCAGCCACGACTCGACGATCATCTGGGTCAGGTTGGAGGGGCACAGGTCCGCGGCCTCCCGCAGGAGCACCAGCTTGTCCCGGATCGGGCCGGGTGCCGCGATCCACCCCGTCCGCAGACCGGGAGCGATCGTCTTCGACACGGTGCCGACGTACACGACACGGTCGGGCACGAGCTGCCGCAGCGAGGGGAAGGTCTCGCCGGCGAAGTCCAGCAGGCCGTAGGGGTTGTCCTCGACGATCAGCAGGTCGTGGCGTTCGGCCACCTCGGCGAGACGGTGGCGGCGTTCGACCGACAGCGAGACGCCGGCGGGGTTCTGATGGTTCGGGATCGTGTAGACGTACTCGGCTCGGCGGCCCTCCCTCGCGAGCCCGTCCAGCGCCTCCTCGAGCAGGTCGATGCGCATGCCCTCGGCGTCCATCGGCACGTGGCGGACGTCCGCCTGGTGGCTGGTCATGGCCCCGATACCGCCGACGTAGGTGGGACCCTCGGCGAGCACGACGTCACCCGGGTCGAGGAAGCACTTCGCGATCAGCTCGAGGGCCTGCTGCCCGCCCACGGTGATCAGCAGCTCGTCGGCGTGGGCCGGTACACCCTCGTGCTCCATGACCTCGACGAGCAGCTCGCGTAGCGGTGCGCGGCCCTGCCCGCCGCCGTACTGCAGCGCCGTCGCGCCGGAGTCGCGGATCACCTGGGCCACGACCGCTTCGACCGCCTCCATGTCCAGCGCCGAGGTGTCGGGCATGCCGCCGGCGAACGAGACCACCTCGGGTCGGGACGCGACGGCGAAGAGCGCCCGGATCTCGGAGGCGCTCATCCCCCGGACGCGTTCGGCGTAGCGCGTCAGGTACGGGTCGGTGTCGAGCAGCAACCCGGCCTCCGTGCTGCGGCGGGCGGGGCGCCGCGTGGTCCGAACAGGCAGTGGGGCGGGCTCGCCCGCCGGTGGGGCGATGGCCGCCGGTAGGCTCGAGCGTAGCGAGCGCGACCCGCTCCCCGGTGGTGCCGGCGCGGCACGGCTGACGCGGCCGCGTCGAGATGCCCGCTGGCACGTGGTCGAGCCGACCGACAGGTGGACGAGGTGGAGCACGAGCCGCAGGACGGGACCGACGCGCCGCCACGTCCGGTGGCGCCCGGCGGCTGGCGTCGCGCCCTGATCGGGTTCGCGATCGGG
>SKTG01000075.1 GCA_007118045.1 Nitriliruptoraceae bacterium | reverse complement strand
GAGGTGATGAAGCGCTTGACGCCCTCGAGGTGGTAGACGGCACCGAGGTCGTGCTCGTCGGCGGCCTCGACGAAGGTCGCCTTCGTCGTCCCCGCTCCGACGTCGGAGCCGGCGTCGGGCTCGGTCAGGACCATGGTCCCGCCCCAGCGATCCTCGACCATCGGCTTGCCGAAGCGCCGCTTCTGCCCTTCGGTGCCGATCCCGTCGACGATGTTGCCCATCAGGGCGCCGATGGGCCACAGGGAGGCGGTCGCGTTGCCGCCGGCGAGCAGCTCCGTGCCGGCCCAGCGGATCGTCGGTGGCGCGCCGGAACCGCCCAGGTGCTCCGGCAGGGGCATCAGGTGCCAGCCGGCGTCGTAGAAAGCCCTCAGCGCCGCGTCCAGCTCCTCGGGGATCGTGATGTCGCCCTCGGGGGAGAGCTCGAGGGGCGTTCGGTCCGCCGGCGCGAAGGACTCGGCCCAGATCGACTCCCGGGAGAAGCGTTCGAGTTCGGCGAGCAGCATGCGTGCCTGGTCACCGTCGACGCTGGCGAACGGGCCCGTGCCGAAGTACCCGTCGGCCCCGAACACCTCGAAGAGGTTGAACTCGATGTCGCGGAGGTTGCTGCGGTAGTGGCTCACGTCGCGTCCCTCTCTCCCACGGAACTCGTGCACCCCGGCGGGCGCTCGCCCCATTGTGGAGCGTATGCTACATATTGGAGTGTCCACTCAATTTCCGCAAGTCCATCGTGCGGTCCGTCACGATCGACCCGCGGCGGGCGCCTGTCGGCGGCGAGCCGACGAAGCGTCCCGCTCCGGGTCGCCCCGGGCGGGTAGCTTCGCGGGGTCCGGCGGAGCGGTCGTGGCGTTCGTGGAGGAGGGGCCGGTGGCGCGCTACCGCGTGGGATTGGAGACCCGCGAACGCATCCTGGCCGCGACCCGCCGGCTGCTCTCCGAGTTCGGCATCGAAGGCGTCACCCTCAAGGCGATCACCGACCAGGCCAGGGTCGGGGCCGGCAGCTTCTACAACCTCTTCGCGTCGAAGGACGACGCCGTCTTCGAGGTCGTCCGCGAGGCGATCGACGCCGTGGACCCGGACCCCGCCGGCGCCGGCACCGATTCGCTCGGTGACCTGGTCGACGCCTTCGTCGCCTTCATGACCGGTTCCTCGCCGATCGCGCGCATCTACCTGCAGCTCGCCGGTCGTGGTCTCACCGACCCCGCCATCGCCGCCCGGGTGCTGCGCAGCCACCGTCGCCGCGTGGAGCGGTTCGCCGACGCGTGGCAGCGTGAGCAGCCCGAGCTGACCCCGGAGGAGGCGGAGCGGCGGGCGGAGCTGATGCTCGGTGCCCTGACGGGCCTCGGCATGACCGCGCTGATGGACCCGACGTTCGACATGCGACGGCACGCCGTCGAGCTGCTGCCGACGTCGGCGGCCAGCGTGCGCCGTCCCTGACCGGACGGTCGGGCGCGCGGCGCCGTCCGGGAGCCGAGTCGGGGTGGGGTCGGCATGGGGTCGGCACCGGGGCGGTGGCCTCGGGGTGCGGCGCTAGCCTGACCACGATGGACGAGGACCCCCCAGCGAGACGGTCGACGGAGTGAACGGAGCCGTCGGCCTGCTGCTCGTGGCCGTCCTGATCGCCGCCAACGGTCTGTTCGTCGCCGCCGAGTTCGCCCTCGTCTCGCTGCGCCGTCCCACGATCGAGGAGCGTGCAGCCAACGGCGACCGCCGGGCCGGGATGGTCAGCCGGGAGCTCTCGGACGTGTCGTTCGCGCTCTCCGGGGCACAGTTCGGCATCACGGCCACCTCCCTGCTGGTCGGCTACGTCGCCGAGCGCACCGTCGGCGACACGCTGATCCGACCGTTGCTCGAGCTGTTCGGGCTGCCGGAGCAGGCCACCCTGGCGGTCGCGGTCACGGGCACGCTGTTGGTCTCGACCATGCTGCAGATGGTGCTCGGTGAGCTCTTCCCCAAGAACCTCGCCATCTCGCGTCCTGTGCCGGTGGCGCTCACGGTGGTCCCGTTCACGCGGGGCTTCGGCATCGTGGCCGGACCGGTGATCCGGATCTTCGACGCGGCGGCGCAGACGATCACCGAGCGGGTCTTCCGGGTCGAGGTGGCGGAGGAGCTCGAGGCCGGGCACAGCCTGGACGAGCTCGCCCGGATCATCGCGGCGTCGGGCGAGGAGGGCAGCCTCACCGAGGAGCAGGTGGGGCTGCTGCGGCGCGCCACCGAGCTCGGGGACCGCCGGGTCGAGGAGGTGATGGTGCCCCGGCCGGACGTGGTCTGGCTGACGGCCGACGACACGTTGACCGACCTGCGGCTCGCGGCGCGCCGGACGGGTCACAGCCGTTTCCCGGTGCGCGGCGACAACGAGGACGACGTGTTCGGCAGCGTCCACGTCAAGGAGCTGATCGACGTCCCCGTCGGTGAGCACGACCGGACACCCGTGCAGCGGGTCGCCACGCCGATGCTGGCGGTGCCCGAGAGCGAGCCCCTGCGACGTCTGCTGGCGGACCTCCGGCGCGAGCAGCGGACGTCCGCGCTGGTCGTCGACGAGTACGGCGGAACCGCCGGGATCGTCACGATCGAGGACGTGCTCGAGGAGCTCGTGGGCGACATCGAGGACGAGTTCGACCGCGTCGGGCACCATGTCCGCCGGGTCGGGGCGGGCAAGCACCTCCTGCGCGGCTCCGTGCGAGCGGACCGCGTCGAGGAGCTGTTCGGGGAGGCGCTGCCGGACGGTGAGTACGAGACCGTGGCCGGCTTCGTCCTCGACCGGCTGGGCCACATCCCCGAGGTCGGCGAGAGCGTCCAGCACGGGCGTCTCGAGTTCACCGTCAACCGGGTCGAGGCCGTCCGGATCACGGAGCTGGCCGTGCGGCTGCTGCCCCTGCCCGAGAGCCAGCCGACGGCCACGGAGCCGGCACCGTGAGCGGCCTCGAGGTGCTCGCGGTCGCGGCCGAGGACGTGGTCGACGCGTCGTTCTCGCTCACCGCCGTGGTCATCGGTGTGGTGCTGCTGCTCGCCAACGGCTTCTTCGTGGCCGTCGAGATCGCGCTGCTCGCCGCTCGCCGTGGCCGTATCGAGGAGGCGGCGGAGGCCGGCGACCCGCGGGCCCGCCGCGCGCTAAAGGCGTTGACGGAGCTGTCGGTGACGTTCTCGGGGGCGCAGCTGGGCATCACCATGTGCTCGCTCGGTCTGGGCGCGATCGCGGAGCCCGCGTTGGCGGCGCTCTTCGCCGACCTGCTGGGGCCCGCGGGCCTGCCGCCGGGTGTGGTGCCCGTGGTCGCGGTGGTCGCCGCCCTGAGCATCACGGTGTTCCTGCACATGGTCGTGGGCGAGATGGCTCCGAAGAACCTGGCGATCGCGCGGGCCGAACGCGTGTCGCTCGCCCTGGCGCGGCCGTTCGGGTGGTTCGTGACGCTGCTGCGTCCGCTGATCCTGCTGCTCAACGGCGTCGCCAACGGTCTGGTGCGCCTGGTCCGCGTGGAGCCGGTCGACGAGCACAAGCTGGTCCACAGCCCGCAGGAGCTCGCGCTCGTCCTCGCCGAGTCGCAGGACGTGGGCACGATCGCGCCACAGGACGCGAGGGTGATGGACGCCGCCCTGCGCCTCTCGTCGATGGATGCGGAGGCGGCCATGACCCCCCGGGTCGACCTGCACGCCGTCCCGGACACCGCCGCGCTGCCCGACCTGCTGGCGGTCGCTCGCGGGTCGGGGCACACGCGCATCCCCGTCTACCACGAGGACATCGACCACGTCGTCGGACTGGTGCACGTCAAGGACGTGTTGATCCGTGACGATGTCGAGGACCCCGGGGTCGGTGTCGTTGAGCTGCTGCGTCCGATCCCCGCGGTGCCGGAGTCCCGCGACCTCGAGCAGCTGCTACGCGACATGCTCGACGAGCGGTCGCACGCCGTGCTCGTCGTCGACGAGTTCGGTGGGACGGCCGGTCTGCTCACCCTCGAGGACCTGCTCGAGGAACTGGTCGGGGAGATCGCGGACGAGTTCGACGACGAGGAGGCCGCCCTGCCGGGTACCGACCGGACCTGGGTGGTCGCGGGCACCCTCCGGCGCGACGAGGCCTCGCGGACCACCGGCGTCAACCTCGAGGGCGGCGACGCGGAGACGGTCTCCGGATGGATCGTCGAGCGTCTGGGTCGACTGCCCGAGGCCGGCGACCGGGTCCAGACAGAGGACGGCTGGCAGCTGACCGTCCGCGACGTCGCGGGCCGCCGCGCGGGCGAGGTCGAGGTCCGGGCGCCGCGCTCCACGACCGCCGACGAGACGGGGTCGTAGGGCCGTGCGGACGACGCGGGCCCCTAGCCTGCCGGCTGCGGACAGGACGCCGACCGGCCGGGAGTGGACGTTGGGCTTCACACGTGAGGAGCTCGAGGGCTACCGCGACGCCGTGGTGCCCGACCTGTGTGGCGAACAGCCGCCCAGGCTGGTGTTCGTCGGCATCAACCCGGGCCTGTGGACCGCCGCGACGGGGACGCATTTCGCCCACCCGTCGAACCGGTTCTACCCGGCGCTGCACCGGGCCGGCATCACCGAACGGGAGCTGGACCGGGTCCGGGGGCTCTCCCGGGCCGACCGACGTGAGCTGATCGACCGCGGTGTCGCGATCACGAACGTGGTCCGACGCGCCACGGCCCGCGCGTCCGAGCTGTCGACCGCGGAGCTGCGCGACGGCGCGGACGACCTCGTCCGGCGGCTGGCCGAGTGGCAGCCCCGGGTCGTGGCGCTCGCCGGCGTCACCACCTACCGCACCGCGTTCCGACGGCCCGCGGCGGTGCCCGGTCGCCAGTCCGAACGGATCGGCGACGCCGAGCTGTGGGTGGTGCCCAACCCGAGCGGTCTGAACGCCCACGAGACCATCGACAGCCTCGCGGCGCGCTACCGGGAGGTCGCGGTGGCCGCCGGCGTCGTCGGCGACGAAGCTCCCGGTGACGGCGCTCCCGGCGACGGCGCTCCCGGCGACGTCCCCCTGGCACCCACGGGGCTCACTGACCCATGATCGGCAGGTCGCCGGGCCCTCCTCGCTTGGGATCGGCGTCGGCGAACACGTCGCCCGCCGCCGGCAACGAGTCGACCGCGTGCTGCAACGGGTGCAGGAACGGCAGGGCGGTGGGGTCGAGCTCCTCGTCGGGGAGGAACTCGTCGAGATCGCCGTCCTCGGCGAAGGGCGCCGCGGTGAGGTGCGGGGCGTGCCGGCGTGCGCCGTAGACCACGACCACGGCGTCGGCGTCCCCGACCTCCGCCTCGGCGACGAAGCCCCAGCACGGCACCGCCCCGGCCGTGATCCGGTCCTGCGCGAGCTGTGCCATGACGGCGTGACGATGCTCGTCCTCGGCGGGCAGCTCCGGCAGCGTCAGCAGCTCCGTCCGTGCGGGTCCCGGCAGCACCACGGTCGCGGGCATCGGACGGCCGCGCTGCCGCAGCACGTCCATCGCTGCCTCCTGGCAGACGAAACGCAGCTCAGCGAACTCCAAGACCCGCTCCGCTCGACGATCCGGGCCTCGACCGTACCGGCCGGCCGGAGGCACCCCCGGTGCAGGGACCACCGGCCCTGGCGGGTGGTCGCGGTCCGGGACATGGTGGTCGCACGCCGCCGCAGGAGGCCGACCATGTTCACCTCGCTCGTGCACCCCGTCGGGAGCCACCTCGTCGACGAGGACGGCCTCGTGGGTTGTCCCTGGCGGCGGGCCGATGTCACCGTCGAGCGGTGCCTCACCTGTCGACGGCTGCGCGGCGTGCTGCGTGACGGTGACGCCGTCACGGAGATCCGCTGCGAGGGGCCACAGCCACCGACCAGCTCGGTGCTGGTACCCCTCGCTCCGTCGATCGCCCGTCGGGCGCGTTGAAGGCGGGTGCCGACGTCGCCTCGGGCGGCCGCGCTACATGCCCGTCACGGCGCCGTCCGCGGCCGAGCTCACCGTGAGCGCGTACTTGGCCAGCACCCCGCGGGTGTAGCGCGGCGGCAACGGGCGCCAGTCCTCGCGCCGCCGGGCCAGCTCGGCCTCGTCGACGAGCAGCTCCATGCTGCGGGTGGTCACGTCGATGCGGATGCGGTCGCCGTCGCGGACCAGCGCGATGGGTCCACCGTCGGTCGCCTCGGGGGCCACGTGACCGATCGAGAACCCGTGGGTGGCGCCCGAGAAGCGACCGTCGGTCAGCAACGCGACCGTGGAGCCGAGGCCAGCACCCTTCACGGCCGAGGTGACCGCCAGCATCTCGCGCATGCCGGGGCCGCCCTTCGGGCCCTCGTAGCGGATCACGATGACGTCGCCGTCGACGATGCCGCCGGTCAGCACCGCCTCCATGGCCCCGGACTCGCCGTCGAACACGCGGGCGGGACCCTCGAACCGCAGCTGGTCGTCGGTCAGGCCGGCGATCTTGACGACCGCGCCGTCCGGAGCGAGGGACCCGCGCAGGATCGCGAGCCCGCCCTCGACGTGGATCGGGTCGTCGAGCCGGTGCAGGACGTCCCCGTCGGGCTCGCCGACGTCCAGCGCCTCGATCTCCTCGCCGATCGACCGGCCGGTCACGGTCACGCAGTCGCCGTGCAGCAGGTCCGCGTCGAGCAGCTGCTTCAGCACGACGGGCACGCCCCCGAGCCGGTCCAGGTCGTTCATCACGTACCGACCGCCCGGCTTGGTGTCAGCGATGTGCGGGACGCGCCGACCGATGCGGTCGAAGTCCTCGAGGGCGAGGTCGACCTCGGCCTCGCGCGCGATCGCCATCAGGTGCAGCACGGCGTTCGTCGAGCCGCCGACGGCCATCACCACGGAGATGGCGTTCTCCAGCGCCTCACGCGTGATGATCCGGCGGGAGGACAACCCGGACTCGAGCAAGCCGACCACGGCCTCGCCCGACCGAGTGGCGAACACGTCCCGGCGCGGGTCGGGCGCCGCCGGTGAGGAGGAGCCGAGCAGGGCGAGGCCGAGCGCCTCGACCGCCGAGGCCATGGTGTTGGCGGTGAACATCCCGGCGCAGGCACCCTCCGAGGGGCAGGCCGCGCGTTCGATGGCCGAGAGCTCCTCGTCGTCGATCGCGCCGCGCCCCCGGGCACCCACCGCCTCGAACACGTCCTGGATGG
>SKTG01000168.1 GCA_007118045.1 Nitriliruptoraceae bacterium | reverse complement strand
TGGGCATCAAGGGCTCCGCGACCTGCGAGCTCTCCCTCGGTCAGGACGGCACGCCGTGCGTCGGCTACCTCGCCGGCGACGTGCACGAGGGCATCAAGCAGATGTTCCTCGTGATCGAGTACGCCCGCATGATGGTGGGCACCAAGGCCATGTCGACGTTGTCGACCGGCTACCTCAACGCGCTGGACTACGCCAAGGTGCGTGTCCAGGGCGCCGATCTGACACAGGCCGCCGACAAGACCGCGCCGAAGACGGAGATCATCAACCATCCCGACGTGCGGCGCATGCTGATGGAGCAGAAGGCGCACGCGGAGGGCATGCGCGCGCTGGTGATGTTCGCGGGCTGGACCCAGGACCAGGCCCAGCTCGCCGCGGCGAAGGACACCGGCGACGGTGCCGACCACGAGGAGCACGACCGCTGGATCGCGCGTGAGGACCTGCTGCTCCCGCTCGTGAAGGGCTACTGCTCCGAGAAAGCCTACGAGCTGCTCGGCGTGAGCCTGCAGACCTTCGGCGGCTCCGGGTACACGCAGGACTACCCGATCGAGCAGTACATCCGCGACGCCAAGATCGACACCCTCTACGAGGGCACCACAGCGATCCAGGCGCTCGACCTGCTCTTCCGCAAGATCGTCCGTGACCACGGCACGACCCTGACGTGGCTCGCCGACCAGATCCGCGAGCACGTGAAGGGTGGCGGCGACCACGACCGGTTCGCCGACGAGCGCGAACGGTTGGGCCACGCGCTCGACGACGCCCAGGCCCACCTCGGCCTGCTGATCCAGCACGCGGTGGCCTCGATGGACGAGGCACGACGCGAGGAGGTCTACAAGGCGGGGCTGCACACCACGGCGCTGCTCGAGTCGCTCGCGGAGGTCACGATCGGATGGTTGCTGCTCCGCCAGGCGGAGATCGCCCAGGACGCCCTCGACGCCGGAGCGTCCGGTACGGACGAGGAGTTCTACACCGGCAAGGTCGCCGCTGCGCGCTACTTCGCCCGGGCCGTGCTGCCGAAGACGGGCATGCGGCGTCGTGTCGCCGAGGAGGAGGACGGCGCGCTGATGGCGCTTCCGGCCGGAGCGTTCTGACCGACCCGGGGGGCCGGGACGTGGGGCGCCGCGCGCCGCTCCCCGGATCGGCGATCACGAACGGCTAGCTTCCCGCACCGGGGCCCACGGGCCCCGGTGCGCGCTCGACGGCGCGACACCGCCGCCTCCACCTGGGGAGCAGGATGTCCGACCGTTCGGCACGTCGGCGCAGCGCGCCACGCAACGAGGGTCGGGGGCCCGCACCGAAGCGACGCCGGTGGCGCCGGTGGTTGCTCGGGCTGCTGGTCGTGCCGGTCGTGCTGCTCGCGGCGGCGGGCCTGCTCGGCTTCTACTTCGTGTTCTCGTCGGTCCCGCTCCCGGACGACCTGGTGACGACCTCCTCGGTGGTGCTCGACCGCGACGACGACGAGGTCGGGGGCCTGCTCGGGGACGTCGCCCGCGAGGACGTGCCGCTCGGCAGCCTGCCGGATCACGTCCCGGCCGCGGTGCTCGGCGCCGAGGACCGCGGGTTCTACGACCACCACGGCATCTCGGCGCGCGGCGTCGCCCGGGCGGTGTTCACCAACGTCAGGGCCGGCGAGGTGCAGCAGGGCGGCTCGACGATCACCCAGCAGTACATCAAGAACGCGGCGCTGACCCCCGACCAGACCTACACGCGGAAGGTGGAGGAGGCCGCACTCGCGATCAAGATGGAGCAGGAGTTCGGGAAGGACGAGATCCTCGAGAACTACCTCAACACGATCTACTGGGGGCGGGGCAGCTACGGGGTCGAGGCCGCGGCACGCACCTACTTCGGCGTGGAGGCCGCCGACCTCGACGTCAACCAGGCGGCCACGCTCGCCGGGATCATCGCGGCCCCGGAGGCTTTCGACCCGGGTGACAACCCCACCCGGGCCGACGAGCGCCGTCGCTTCGCGCTCGGTGGCATGCTCGAGATGGAGCGGTTGACCACGGCGGAGCACGACGAGCTCGTCGACGAGGGCCTGCCCGAGGTCGACGACCGTGCCGTGATCGACCAGGGTGCCAACGCGTACTACCTCGACGCGGTACGCCGGGAGCTCGGCGACCTCCCGGAGTTCGCCCAGGGGGAGGTCTTCCGGGGCCTGCGCATCTTCACCGAGCTCGACCAGTCCCTCCAGCTCGCCGCCCAGGAGACGCTCACGGACGCGGTCGACGAGGGGCCGACCGACACCGGCGCCATCGTGTCCGTCGACCCGGAGACGGGAGCGGTCCGCGCCGTCGTCGGCGGACCGGACGTCGACGACCAGCCCTTCAACACCGCCGTTCGAGCTCTGCGACAACCGGGGTCGACGTTCAAGCCGTTCACGTTGCAGGCCTTCGTCGAAGCCGGCTGGTCACCGGAGTCCACGTTCCCCGCGCCAGCGGAGCTCGAGCTCGACGACGTGGAGGACCCGATAAGCAACTTCGCTGGATCCAGCTTCGGTGAGCAGACCGTCCGCCAGGCCACCGCCTCCTCCACGAACACCGTGTACGTGCAGATGCAGGAGGAGGTCGGCCGCGAAGCCGTCGTCGAGGCCGCCCGCACGGCGGGGCTGCCCCGCGCGGCCTCGCACGAGCGGCTCGCCACCGATCGCGGATCGGGTGACGTGATGGCGACCGTGCCGACGCTGACGCTCGGGGTCGCGGAGTTCACGCCTCTGGAGATCACGAGCGCCTACGCCACCTACGCGGCCGAGGGGATGTCGATCCGCCCCCGGGTCGTCAGCCGCGTCGAGGACTCCGACGGCAACCTCGTCTACGAGCCCGAGGCGCGCGAGGGCCAGGACGTGGACGTCGAGGTGGCGCGCACGGTGACCGACGTGCTCACCGAGGTCGTCACGGCCGGCTCGGGTACCGCGGCCGCCCTCGACGACCGGCCGGTCGCCGGCAAGACCGGGACCACCAACGCCGGTCGCGACGTCTGGTTCGCGGGGTACGTCCCGCAACTGTCGACGTCCGTGTGGCTCGGCAACCTCGACAACACCCCTATCGAGGGCGACGAACCCACGGGTGGCGGCCTCGCAGCGCCGGTGTGGCGCGACTACATGACCCGCGCCGTCGAGGGGATGGACGTCGAGGAGTTCGTGGCTCCGTCCCTCGACCTCGAGCTGCTCAACGGCGAGGCCGACACGGACTGTCCGGAGGGCTACGAGTTCGCCGAGCCGCCGGAGGAGGCGGACGAGGACGGCTTCTTCCCCGACGTGCTGGTGGACATCACCGACGAGGACGACCGACCGTGCGTGGAGATCAAGCCCACGCTGGAGGAGTGCCCGGCCGGGTTCGAGTTCGCCGAGCCACCCGCCGGCGAGGACGAGTTCGGACGTACCCCGGAGGTGCTCGACGAGCCCCGGGACTTCCAGGGCCGTCCGTGCGTGGAGATGCTCGGCCCGCCCGAGGAGGAGCCGGAGGAGCCGGAGGAGCCCGAGGAACCCGACGAGCCCGAGGAACCCGACGAGCCGGAGGAACCGGACGAACCGGACGAGCCCGCGGAGCCCGAGGAACCCGACGACGGGCACGAGGACCCGGACGAGGACCAGGACGAGGACGACCAGGACGAGGACGACCAGGCGCTCGCGCCCGACGGCCAGGCGTCGGCCTATCTGCGGACGGCGAGCGGAACCTGAGCGGCGGCCATCGCCCCGGCCGCCCGCGCGCTCAGCCGACGGCCCCGGACGACCGGAGCCGCGCGATCGCCGAGGGGTCGTAGCCCGCGTCGGTGAGCACCTCGTCGGTGTGTTCGCCCGCGGCCGCCGGTGGCCGGTCGACGGCCCCCGGGGTGCGGGAGAAGCGCGGCGCCGGCGCTGGCTGATCCGTCCCGGCGCTGCGCTCGAAGGTCCCACGGGCCACGTGGTGCGGGTGCCCGGGCGCCTCCTCCAGGTCGAGCACGGGCGCGACGCAGGCATCCGTCCCCTCGAACCGCTCGGCCCACTCGTCCCGCGTCCGGGTCGCGAAGCGATCGGTGAACTCGCGACGCAGCTGCGGCCACGCCGCACGGTCGTGCTGCGGCCACCGCTCCGGGTCGAGGCCGAGCCCGAGGCAGAGCTCGGCGTAGAACGCCGGCTCCAGCGCGCCCACGGCCACGTAGCGACCGTCGGCGCAGCGGTAGGTCTCGTAGAACGGGGCGCCGCCGTCGAGCAGGTTGGTGCCCCGCTCGGTGGACCAGGCGCCGGTGGCCAGCAGCCCCCGCAGGAAGGCGGTCATCGAGGCCGTCCCGTCGATCATCGCCGCGTCCACGACCTGACCCTGCCCCGAGCTGGCCCGTTCCAGCAACGCCGCGAGCACGCCGATGGCGAGGAAGGTCCCACCACCCCCGAGATCCGCGAGGTAGTTGACCGGCGGTGGCGGCGGCTCCCCCGCCCGGCCGATCGTGTGCAGCGCACCGACCAGGGCCGCGTAGTCGAGGTCGTGACCGGCCCGCGCGGCCAGCGGCCCGTCCTGACCCCAGCCCGTCATCCGGGCGTAGACGAGCGAGGGGCGGTCGCCGCGCAGCACGTCGGGGCCCAGCCCGAGCCGCTCGGCGACGCCCGGGCGGAACCCCTCCACGAACACGTCCGCGTCACGCGCCAACGTGCGCACCACCTCGACGCCGTCGGGCCGCTTGAGGTCCACCGCGACCGATCGCCGGTTCCGGGACACACCGACCATGGCCGCCTCAGGAGTCTGCCCGCCGTCGGCCCCCGTCATCCGGTCGACACGGATCACGTCGGCACCGAGGTCCGCCAGAAGCATCACCCCGTACGGGGCGGGTCCGATGGCGGCCAGTTCGACGAGGCGGGTCCCCGTCAGCGGCCCCGCCACGGACACCTCCCCGTGCGCCGGTCCCGTGCCCGCCGGGCACGACCCGGACGTCGCTCGCGGCCGGCCGCACTCACCGTCGGGAGCGCAGGTCGGTGACCTCCCCGGTCTCCACCTCGACGTCCTCGAGCAGCTCCCAGAACCGACGGGCGACGTCGTCCGCGTCCTCCAGCTGACCGTCCTCGTGCAGCCGTCGGAACCGCTCGACGGCGGGGAAGTCGTGCTCCGTCGTGTCACGTATCGCGGCCTGCATGTCCGTGGCGACGACCCCGGGGGCGACCGAGAGCACGCGGACCCCGCCCCGGTGGCGCTGCTCCTCCCCCACGGTGCGTACCCACTGGTCGCCGGCGGCCTTGGCCGCGCCGTAGGTGGCCCAGCCCGGGTAGCTGGAACGTGCCGCGCCGGACGAGACGAGCACGAGCTCGCGCCGCGCGTCGAGGCGGCGCACCGCCGCCAGGAAGCGGTGCCCGAGCACCGGACCGGAGGCGGTGTTGAGCAGCACGTTGCGGGTGTAGTCCGCGTCCGGGACCTCACCGGCGAAACCGATCGGCGCGATGGTCCCGGCCGAGTGCACGAAGGTGATGCGTTCCCACGAGCGTTCCCCGACGACGGCCTCGAGCACGTCGCCGACCCGGCTCCACGCCGCCGGGTCGCTGAGGTCCGCCTCGATGTGGCCCTCGGCCACGTCCGGTGGACCGGACCGGCTCACGTCGATGCGGTGGGTGCCGGGTGGCGCCGCGGCCAGCAGGGCTCGACCGAGCCCGCTCGAGCCGCCGGTGACGATCAACAGGGTGTCCATGGGCGCGAGCCTAGACGCACGTCACCCGAGCTCCTGCCCACCACGCCCCCGACCGCTCGGCGCGAACCGTTCGATGAACGGCACCACCTCGGCTCTGACCGCCGCACGGGCCTCCTCGTGGAAGGCGTGTCCGACCCCGGGGAGGACGGTGAGCCGCGCACCGGGGACCGCCGCGGCGAGCGCGACCGCGTGGGTGGCCGGCACCACCCGGTCGTGCTCGCCGGCGAGCACGAGGGTGGGCACACGCACGTCCGGCAACCGCTCTCTCGCGTCGTGCCGACAGGCGGCCGCGGAGAGGGCGAGGTGGCGGTCGACCAGCGCCCGCCGGGGCGGTGACGGGGGCTCCGTGACGAGCTCGGCGAGCTGCTCCTCGCGGTGCCGACCCGTCATCGAGGTGCTCGCCGCGTCGTGAGCGAAGCCGAGGTGGTCGCCGGCGTCGAGCAGCGCGGCCCACCGCTCCAGCACCCCGCGGACGTCCTCGTCCGCGTGGGTCGGGGCGGCGGAGAGCACGAGGCCGGCGACGAGGTGGGGCCAGCCCGCCGCCAGGTGCTGCGCGACCATGCCGCCCATGGAGTGACCGACCAGCACCGCGGGCCCGTCGAGCACCTGCTCCAGCGCCGCCGCGGCGTCGGCGGCCAACCGTTCGGTCGTCAGGGGGCCGCTCGGAGCTTGCCGGCTCGGCCCGCTCGGAGCCCGCCGGCTCGGCCCGCTCGGAGCCTCACCCCTCCTCGCATCGGTCGCATCGACGCGGTGCGAGAGCACCAGCCCCCGGTGCCGGGGCAGCGGCACCGTCCGGTGGACCAGCGCCCGGCGGGTGGCCGGCTCGGTGACGGGACCCAACCCGTCGGTGAGCCCCGGCAGGAGCACGACGGTCGGCCCCGCCGGGTCGCCCACCTCCAGCACGGGCACCTCGGCCCCGCCGACCGGGACGTGGACGGGCCCGCCGCCAGCACGCATCCCTCGGACCCTTCCTGGACCCGACCTCGGCCCCTCCTCGGCCCGGGGAACCGGGCGGCACGACGGAGCCGACCCTACCGCCCGGCCCCCTCCCGGCCCCCTCCCGGACCCCGGTACGGTCCCCACCCGAACGACGCCCGGGGAGGCGATGGAGGAGCACGACGCGAGCACGCCGCGTTGGGTCTTCGTCGCGATGGCCGTCACCGCCAGCCTGCTCCTGGTGGGACTCGTCGGCCTCGGGCTCCTCGGGTCGTGGCTCGGCGTCGGGCCCTTCGCCCCAGCATCGGAGGAACCGCCCCAGGGCGCCACCGGCCCCACCGCGGCCTCGTCCGAGGGCTACACCGTCTGGGAGCGCAACGACGACGGCGCGCCCGTCGCCTGGGACCCGTGCGAGCCGGTCGAGCTGGTCCTGGCCGAGGAAGGCTGGCCCGCCGGAACGCGCGAGGACCTGCACGCCGCCGTGGACGAGATCGCCGAGCTCTCGGGCCTCGAG
>SKTG01000490.1 GCA_007118045.1 Nitriliruptoraceae bacterium | reverse complement strand
GAGCTCTACCTGCCCGATCACGTCCGTCGAGCCTGGGCGGACTGGATCGCGGAGCGACGGGGTGTTGAGCTGTCGTGCTGACCTCGCTCCAGCGGCGGCTGCTCGACGTCATCGGTCGGCTGCCTGAGGCGGCGGGGTTCGCGCTGACGGGCGGTGCGGCGCTGATCGTCCGTGGCACGGTTGACCGGAGGACCAACGACCTCGACTTCTTCATCGGTCGCGCCGATGCGGACGCGGGCACGATCGCCACGATGGTGGCTGCCGTCGAGCGAGCGCTGGGCGAGGCCGGGATCGGATCGCAGCGCGAGATCGTGTCGGACACGTTCGCTCGTCTCACGGTCGTGACGGAGCATGAGGAGTGCCGGATCGATCTCGCGGTCGACGTGCGGGCCGCGGCGAGGGACTACCAGGACGTAGCTGCGCTGCGTCGGCACTTCAGCTGGACGGTCCGCTTCGAGTTGGCACGCGAGAAGGACTCCGGCTTCAACCTGGAGCGACTCCTTGAGGCGGTCGCGGCGTTCGATCGACTCGAGGCCGAAGAGTTCGACACCTCACATCCTGGGTACGGGCGACTAAGAGCGGAGGTCGCGGCGTGGCCTTCGGAGATCCGTGACCAGCGGTGACAGGGCGCTGGCCGGGATCGCGACGGGGGAAGCGCTCGGCCACAGCCAAGCCACGTCGCGGTGCCGCGTGACACCATCGTGACACCACACCTCGCCACCCTCCCCTGGTCCTGGGCCAACCTTTCGTCCTCCCCGGCGGTCCTCGACGATCGCCCGGGAGGCCCTCGGTTCGACCGTCGATCGCGCGATCCTCGAACGACTCACGGGCCACGTCGTCCAGAAGCTGCACGACGGCGGTCCAGATGCTGTCCACGTCGGGGCTGCCGCGACAAGCACGCGTCCTTCCGAGATCGAGCCACGACCCCGTGTCGCCGTCGGGATCGCTCGCACCACCGTCGGGTGGCCCCACGCGAGAAGACGGACGGCCGAACAACCTGCAGCAGGATCGTCCGCCCACCGTTGTCCACCGACTCGACGGCCCAGCTGCCGGCTCAGGTCGCGGACAGGCCGCTGCCGTGAGGAAGGTCGTGAAGTTCGCGGCCGCCGATGCGATCCGTCCTGCGGGTCCCGGTAGCTGTGGTTCACCGTCCCGCCGGGCGCGGGGTCCCGGTTCGCAGGACGTCCAGGTAGAGCGCCGTGGTCTCCGTGGAGGGGTCGACCCCGAGCTCTTCGGTCAGCAGGTTGCGGAGCTGATGGTGGGTCCGCACCGCCCCGGCACGGTCGCCTGCGGCGAGGTGAGCGCGCATGAGGTGGCGGTAGCTGGCCTCGCGGAAGGGTTCAAGGGCGACCAGGTCGCGACCCACGGCGATCGCCAGGGAGTGCTCGCCACGAGCGAGGTAGACCTGGACGAGCAGATCCAGGGCACGCACCCCAAGCTCGTCCAGACGTGTGCGCAGAGCGACGATCCACGCCTGGTCCTCGCCCGGGAGCAGCGGCCGCCGCACGATCCCGGCGGCAACCGTGGCCTCCGACCAAGCTGTGGCGGCATCCCCGTGCCGCCAGGCGCCTTCTGCGCGGTCGACGGCGTTGGCTGCCACCTCGATGTCCACCCACACGTCACCGAGCCGGACCCGGTAGCAACCACCTTCGGTGACGATGGTGGTGTCACCGTCATCGGCCCGGGTCAGCACCGTGCGCAGCTTGCTGACGACCGCCCGCAGCGACGGCTCCCAGCTCCGAGGCAGGCCATCACCCCACAGGGCGGAGGCCAACTCGTGGATCGGCACGGGCCGATGGCGTTCCACGAGCAGGTAGACGAGCGCGAGACGGCCCTGCCGGCCGGGCAGCGCACCCTGATCGAAGGTCCGCGATCCTTCGATCGCGACCCCGCCCGTGAGGTAGAACCGCAGCGCGGGCGCCAACGTCTGGCCAACCTCTCTCCTACATGCTTGGGGCAGTGTCCCATGAGGAGGCCCAACATGAGCGACGCCAAGGTGATCCAGTGCCCGTGCGGCTACACGCTCTACGGTGCGGGGGATACCGAGGTCGTGAGGGCTGCGCAGGAACACGCGCGCACCATCCACGATCAGGAGCTGAGCTCGGAGCAGGCCCTGTCCATGGCCCGACCGGCGTAGCACGCCGCACGGTGCCCCAACCGGAGGGATCCGAGATGACACTCGAACTGCGCTGCGGTGACGTCGTCACCGGCTGCGAAGGCGTGGTGACCGGCGGCACACAGGACGAGGTCTTGGCCGCCGCTGCCGTCCACGCGGCCGACGTGCACGGCCTAACCACCATAGATGCGGACACGCACGCTGCGCTGACCGCAGCGATCCGTCCCACCTGACCCCGCGCCCACACTCGCCTGGCGGTTCGGGGTCCCTGCCGCGCAGGGCTCCCAACCGTCGTGACAGGGAACGCCGTGCTAGAGCATGCCCCGCAGTCACCCGAGGAGGTGCGGGCGTTCTTCGGCGACTGGATCGACCATGCCAACGCCGGGCGATGGGAGCAGTTCGGTCGGTTGCTGCACCCCGACATCGTGCTCGAAGATCCGATGACCTCGGAAGCAGCGCGTGGTCATGATCAAGCGCTGTCCCGTGCACGGGCACAGTACGAGCCGTTCCCCGATGGCCGCGTCGAGATGGTTGGAGCCCCGTTCGTGCCGCTGGATGAACCCGAACTGTCGTACCGGTGGCGCTTCGTTGGCACGCACCTGCGTCGGATCGATCCTCCGGGCTTCGCCCCAACCGGACGGCAGGTGGTGGTTGAGGGGATGTCGGTGCTGCACTTCCTGCACGGCCAGGTCGACCGTGTCCGGCTGTTCTTCGACACCACTGACGTGGCGCGACAGTTGCTAGCAGCACCACCAGCAGGCAGCCCCCTCGAGCGTGTCATCGTCCTGTCGCAACGCCTCCGGGTGCGCCTTCGGCGCCGCCCTGAGACACCCTGAGCAGTCCACGCGGCCGCCCGCTCCCGACATGCCGCCCGAGGTCACGGTCTCGAGCGGATGACCCTGTGGCCCTCGTGCGTCCGGCGGCCGCGGGAGCCCATGGTCGGTCCGGGCGCCTATGGGGTGAGGTCAGCGACGCCGAAGCTGGTGGTGAATCGTCGGCACCAGATGACCACACTGTCGTAGCGGTCGAGGTCGACGTCGGCCGGGATGACGTAGTTCTGGTTGCCGATGTTGCCGCTGAGCACACCCAGGTCGATGAAGTCGGCGTCGAGGGCGGCATCGTCGTCACTGGCTCCGGCCACAGCTAGGTAGACGAACAGGTCGGGCCCGTTGGTGGACTCGAAGTCCTCGAGCCGAAGGAGGCGTTGCCCGTCCTCCAACTGGTAGGTGGTCGCGGCGCCGGTCACGGTGTAGCGGTTCCGGGACACGAACGATCCGGTGGCGAGCTCGACCGGACCGCTGACAGTCGGCTCGACCTCTGAGGCTTCGGTGTCGTCACCGACCCCGGCGGCTGCCTCCTCAGCAGCGTCCTCGCCACCGCCATCGAGCGCTGCACCCTCGCTGGCCGCTCCGACTTCCTCAGCGGGTTGTGCGGGGGCAGCGTCGTCCTGGTCTACGCCGCCGACCGGGAAGCTCTCGTCCACGACATCGTCGAACAGCAGCGCCTGCGGCTGGAACCACCACAGGACGACCGCCAGCGCCGGGATGGCGACGGCGACGGCCGCCACCAGCAGGCGACGGCGCGATCGTGGGGCGGTCGAAGCATCTGTGCCGAGGACATCATCAGCAGCTCTGGGCATGGATCAACCTTCCTCTTGCCGGAGTGAACCCGCGCGGCTCGGGAGCCATTCCCTGCCCACCCACCAGCTCTGCAGGGCATCTGACCCTCGTGCGCAGCCCGCTCTGGCGTCGCCATCGTCGCCGGCCATCCGCGTCCGACCACTACCGGCCTGCGACGGGCGCGCGCTGGGCGGGCGGACCTCGAGTTCCTATCGGCAACGCGAGAACGCGACAACCACGGCGCTGATATGGGCGGGTCGACCACTCCGAGGTGCCGCACATCATCACGGCTACCGGGTCCTCCCGGCAGCGTCGTTCGTCACTCCGGGTCCCTTCGGCGCGGGCCCGCCGCAGATGGGACGATCCATGATGGTCTCCGGGCCGGGCGACTGCCAGGTGCTGTGGACCTGGACAGGCTTGGGGATCGCCGGGGTCCTCATTCGTGTCAGGTTGGCGGTCTGCCGGCCATCCGGTCTGGAGCGCGCGGTGCTGCATGCCAGGGGCTGCCGCCCGTGGTGGTCTGGGGGAGGGTGGACACAAGCCGAGCCTGTGGCCCGAACGCCGGGGCCACAGGGTCGGCGTGAGCACTCATACCCCGGGCTGCTTGACGCTACGGGTATGGCGGGCATCGAGGCTCCAGCGTCCGGCGCCACGCCAGAGCACGTAGCCGGCGATGAGCAGCACCACGATGGGGAGCATGAGCGGTGGTTCCTCGGCGTCGACGTTGGGCCAGACGTCCACCACCACGTGGGTGTAGACGGCGCCCAGCATCGTGGGGATCGCCAGCGCGGCGCCGATGCGGGCCCACAGGCCGAGTAGCAGCAGGGTGCCCGCGACGAGCTCGGCGGTCACGGCCAGGGGCGCGAGCACACCCGCCAGCGGGAAGCCTGCGGCCTCCACGAGCGGGCGCATCGGCGCCTCGGGCACGAGCACGTGGGCGAGACCGATCCCGAGTAGCGGCGCCGCCGCCACGAGGCGCAGTGGCAGCAGGTGCCGCGAGGGCTCGGTGGTTCGGATCCGCCGGGACTGGGCTGCATCCCGGGTCGCGGTGGTGACGGTGGTCATGGTTGCGCTCCTGGTCACAGGCCCACCCGCAGGTTGACCTCGTAGCGCTCGACGCTGCGGATCTCCGACCCGGCGGCGTCGCTGATGTCGCCACGCAGACGGTTGGCTTCTGCCTCGGAGGCGCGCATGGCCTCCTCGGTCTCCCAGAAGGTGATCCCCAGCGACCGACTGGTGGTGCGCTCGACCAACGAGAGCACCCCGACGAAGCCGGGCACGGTCTGCAGTTGCGGGACGATCTTGTCGACGACCAGCCGCTCGGCTGCCTCCATGGCTTCGGGCTGGTCATGGAACCGGTTGACTCGGGCGTACATCGGCAGCTCCTCGGATCGGCGCCATCACGATGCTGCACCCACGACGAGGAGGAACGCATCGGGTGTTCACCCGATGTTCGTGCCGGGTCACAGCAACCCGTACCGCATCGCGAACAACGTCGCCCCGGCACGGCTGGTCACGCCCGCCTTGGCGTAGATGTGCTCGACGTGGGAGCCGACCGTCTTCACCGAGATCACCAGCTCGGACGCGACCTCCCGGTTCGAGCGACCACGGGCGATGAGCCGCAGCACCTCGAGCTCGCGGTCGGTCAGCCCCGCGGGCCGCGCGCTGACCACCGGCCGAGGCTCGTGACCGGCCGCGACCACCACGGCCTCGACGTCGCTCGGGTCGAAGCGCCCTGCCCGCGCGTCGCGCCGAAGTCGCTCACCGGCCTCCTCGCTCAAGTGTGGCGGACGGTGGGGTCGGGCCTCGGTCAGCGCCTGATAGGCATCGGCGGCCGCGAGCAATCGCTCGGACCGGGACAGCTCGATGGTGCGCGCACCACGGTGGTAACCGGACCCATCGGCGCGCTCATGGTGGCAGGCGGCGATGCGGTCCAGCGGCGCGAGCACACCCGACCGGTCGAGGATCCGCTCGGTGAGGTAGGGGTGGAGCCGCACCCGCTCCCAGGCGTCGACGGTCAGCGGTCCAGGATGGTCCCAGATCCCGGCGGGCACCCCGATCCTGCCGAGATCGTGCACGAGGCCTCCGAGGCGCAGCAGGCGCACCTCCTCGGCGGTGAGGCCGGCAACGGCGCCGGCCGCCGCGGCGAGCTCGGCGACCGCTGGTGAATGGCCGCGCAGCCACGGCGACCCGAGGTCGACGAAGTCCGCGAACGCCGCCAGCGTCGCGTCCAGGTTCCCGTGACCGGTCCACGACCGTGGCGTCGGCTCGGCCTCCAGAGTGGCATGCCACGTGTCGTCGACGTCACTTGCCGCCAGCACACCGGGCGGGTCTTCGAGGAACGCCGCGGCCACGGCCGGGTCGTACGCGCGGCCGGCGCGCCGGCGGATGACCTCGGCGGTCTCATCGAGGCCGACCAGCCGCACCCACAGGTCGACGTCGCGGGCCACCACCACGACTCTGATGGGGGCCGGCACCTCCTCGCCGACGATGCCAGCCGGCAGGCCCTTGCCGTCCCAACGCTCGTAGGCCCGCCCGAGCGCGGCAACCACCCCTGGACCCACACCGATGCGTGACGCCAGCAGCTGCGCCGCCTCGCAGTGGGCGGCCAACGATCGGCTCGCCCCGCCGGGATCAGCCAGCATCGCAGCCACGCGCGCAACACGACGCGCCGGCGGCAGCCCCTCACCGACGGTGGCCACCAGCGCACGGACCTGCTCGACCGCGGTGCCCATCAGCGCCGGCGCCATCGCCGCGTTGAAGCCGATCTGGTCCCCACCGACGGCCGCCGCCGTCTCGGACGCGTCGGCAGTGCACCCCACGAACCGCAGCAACGCCACATAGTAGACGTCCGTCGGCCGCTCCTCGCCAACACCGGACCGACGCGAGAGCTCCATGGACAGCAAGCAGGTACGCAACGCATGACCAAGCGGCTGACCAGTGCCCAGGTCGGTTGCCAGCGACAGCGACGCGACCAGCTCGGCCAGCCGGACCCGACCCTGCACGACTTCATCCCCTGCCACGCCCACGCTCCGAACCTCGCCGCGCGGCTCGCCTCCCGCGTCGCTTCCGCAGCCAGCATGCACCTCATCAGCCATCGAGGGAATACTCCGCCATGGGGTACTCGCCCCATGGCCCCATGATCCTCGCACTGCCGGTCACGACCAACGCTGAAGTGCCAGACCGGCGGCCTGAAGACAGTCAGGTAGTAGTGACGTATCCGGCGCCACGCGACATCGCGAGGCATCGAGTCCGTGCTCGTTATGTGGCGCCGACCCCGCGCGCCCCGGCCCACGCAGCATGGCAATCACGGTTTCCGGGTGTCGGGTCAGTTGGCGTGAGCGGCGACTTCTTGGTCGAGGCGGTCGCCGAGGCGGTCGGCTTCGATGTCGAGGTCGTACTGGGCCTGGAGG
>SKTG01000501.1 GCA_007118045.1 Nitriliruptoraceae bacterium | reverse complement strand
GCGGCGTTGGTCACGCGCCGCGAGGCCGCTCAGCGGCCGAAGCGCCGGGTGCGGCGTTGGTAGTCGCGGAGGGCCCTCAGGAAGTCGACCCGGCGGAACTCCGGCCAGTAGGTGTCGCAGAAGTAGAACTCGCTGTGTGCCGACTGCCAGAGCATGAACCCGGAGAGCCGGATCTCGCCGGAGGTGCGGATGATCAGGTCCGGATCGGGCAGGCCCGTGGTGTACAGGTGCGCCCCGATGTCCTCGGGGACGAGGGTGGCCGAGAGTTGCTCGAGGGTCTCGCCCTGAGCGGCCCGGTCGGCGAGCAGGCTGCGCAGCGCGTCGGTGATCTCCTGCCGGCCGCCGTAGCCGACCGCGACCTGGACGTGCAGTCGGTCGTGGTCGGCCGTGGCCTCCTCGGCTCGCTTGAGCCCGATCCGGGTCGATTCCGGGAGCAGGTCGAGAGCACCGACGGCGGTCACCTTCAGGCCACGTTCGGCTGCTCCCGCCGTGCAGGCCATGTTGTGGATCGTCTCCTCGATGATGGCCATGAGCTGACCGACCTCGAGGTCGTCGCGGGTCAGGTTGTCGGTGGAGAGCAGCCAGAGCGTGACGTAGGGGATGCCGAGCTCGAGGCACCAGTCGAGGAACGGGTCGATCTTGCGCGCCCCTGCGGCGTGACCGTCGGAGACCCCGGCGAGGCCTCTCTCGGCCGCGTACCGACGGTTGCCGTCGATGATGACCCCGACGTGACGCGGCCACGGCCCGTTCGCCAGCTCACGCATGAGCTGACGTTCGTAGAGCCGGTAGACGAGGTCGGATGCTCCCATGTCGCTCGATGCTAGGCCGTTGCCGCCCGCGTCGGCTGCAGGCCGTCCACCGCCGGATGCGAGGCCGTGCGCCCCTCCCGGTCCGCCGGGTCATGAGCTGGCCGCGAGCGCGGCACGCGAGCGCCGTGGTAGGCTGTCCTTTCGAACGCCCGGACCCCTCGGTTCCGGGCGTCGTTCGTGCAGGCCCCGCGACGTGCGAGGGCCGCCACCATCGATGTCGCCGAGCGGAGCACACCCATGGCCGAAACCTGGCTGAGCCAGGAGGCGTACGACCGCCTCCGTGACGAGCTCGACACGTTGAAGAGCGAGGGACGCGAACGCATCTCGGCGGACATCGAGGTCGCGCGCGCCCACGGAGACCTGCGCGAGAACGCGGAGTACCACGCGGCCAAGGACGAGCAGGGCAAGATGGAGGCGCGCATCCGACAGCTCGAGGAGCTGCTCCGTGACGCGACCATCGGTGAGCCCGAGGACACCGACGCGGCTCGCCCCGGTCTGGTGGTCGAGCTCGAGGTCGACGGCGACGACGAGACCTACCTGCTCGGTAGCCGGGAGGACCAGCACGACCAGCACGAGATCCTGTCCTCCGAGAGCCCCATGGGCCAGGCGATCCTCGGCCGACGCTCGGGCGAGAAGGTGAGCTTCACGACGCCCACCGGCGTGGACCTCGACGTGACGATCACGGCTATCCGAACGCCCTGAGCCGCTCCGGCGTCGCCGTGGCCCTCCCGCGGCCCCGCCTTCGCGTACGCACCCACCTCGCGCTTCGAAGCCGGCTAGCGTCGGTGCCCACGGCCGTTCGGTCGTGCTGCGGCAGCCACCGCGCGGTGCCGGGGAGGGGTAGTGGGGTCCATGACGGCGGACGGTGACAGCCCCCGCATCCTGGTGTGCGATGCACGTCCCGTGATGCGCACCGGCCTGACGGCCGCGGTGACCGAGCTCGGGGCCACTGAGGAGACCGGCATCGAGCAGCTCGTCGACGCCGTGACCGCGAGCAACCCCGACGTCCTGGTGGCGGGGCTGCGCATCGACGACCCGGACACCTTCCGGACGATCTCGCTGGCCAAGGCCGCGTGTCCCGACCTCGAGGTCCTCGTCGTCGCCGACGGAGCGACCGTCGTCGACCTGCGCGAGGCGGTGATCGCCGGGGTCACGAGCTTCCTGCTCGCCTCCGCGCCCTCCCGCGAGATCCGCGACGCGACGCGGGCGACGGCCCGGGGCGAACGCGTCATCTCCCCCTCGATCGCGATGCAGCTCGCCGGCACGTGGCGGCAGAGCGCCACGGAGGTCGGCGCTTCCATGCTCACCTCCCGCGAGCTCGAGGTGCTGCAGCTGCTGGCGGAGGGGCTGACGAACGAGCGCATCGCCGAGCGGATCGGGCTCTCCCCCCGGACGGTCAAGACCCACGTACAGAACCTGCTGGGCAAGCTCGACGTGCCCGACCGCACCGGCGCCGTGGCGCGAGGGTTCCGTCTCGGTCTGATCAGCTGAGTCCGCCGCCCGCCACGCGCTGTTCGCTCCTCCGCCAGTCCAGCCCCGGTCGCGGTTCCGCATCCCTGGTGAGCCAGGAGGGCTGCGATGGAACCGACGACCACGGACCGACTGTCGAGCCGGCAGAGACGCCGGGTGATGGCGAAGCTCGCCTTCGTCCTCGGGGGGACACTCTCGTTCTTCCTCTCGGTGTACCTGTGGTTCCTCACCGAGGATCAGCTGACGGCCATCTACGTGGGGCTGTGGGTCCCCTCGCTGTTCTCCCTCGGGGCGCTCGTCTCCGGGCCGGAGGGCGATCGATGACCGCCGGGGCGCTGTTCACGGTCGGGATCGTCGTCTTCTTCTCCGGTGGGCTCGGCATGGTGCTCGTCGGCATCGAGATCTTCGACCGGTGGCGGATGGCAGAGAAGCAGGCGGACGAGGACACCTACCTCGACGAGGAGACGATGCGTCAGGCCGTGACCGACCCGCGTCACCATCGTCACTGAGCGGGGGTGTCATCGCGGCCCGTCGAGCCCGGCCCGCAACCAGGTCACGACGTCACGCATGCCGGTGTAGGCCCGGAGACGGGCCTCGTCGGTGTCCTCCGCCTCGGCAACGGACACGAGTCGGACGAGGTGATCGACGCCCGAGGCCCCCAGCTCGAGAGCGGCTTCGCTGCCACCGCTCGCCCACCTGGCCAGGACGTAGCGGGCCAGGGCCCCGACGGGGATCCCCGAGGCTTCGCTGAGACCGCGCAGCGTGGCGAGCGCGTCGAGGTGTCCGTAGGCGGCGACGTCGCTGGCGAGCCCAACGAACGCCGCGTCGGTCACCTCGCCGTCCCATCGCGACAACGTGACCACGGGGTCGGGTTCGCTCGTGGCTGACTCGTCCATGGCGGGGTCCTGCTGCTCCCGACGCTCGACCGGGTCGGGGCGGACCTCAGTGGAGCCGCTCGACGATCATGGCCATGCCCTGGCCCCCGCCGACGCACATCGTCTCCAGCCCGTAGGTGCCGTCGCGGTGACGCAGGCCGTTGAGCAGCGTCCCGGTGATGCGCGCCCCGGTCATGCCGAAGGGGTGACCGACCGCGATGGCGCCGCCGTGGGGGTTGAGCTTCTCGTAGTCGATGCCGAGGGCGTCGGCGGACGGGATCACCTGGGCGGCGAACGCCTCGTTGATCTCGACCACGTCCATGTCGTCGATGGACATCCCGGCACGACCCAGCGCCTGCCGCGAGGCGGCCACGGGGCCGTAGCCCATGATCTCCGGGTCGAGCGCGGAGACCCCGGTCGACACGATGCGGGCAAGGGGGTCGAGACCGAGCTCCGCCGCCTTCGTGTCGCTCATGACGATCACGGCGGCGGCCCCGTCGTTGAGCGGACAGGCGTTGCCGGCGGTGACCCGCCCGTCGGGACGGAACACCGGCTGTAGCTCGGCCATCTTGTCGCGATCGGCGGGGCGGGGCGAGTCGTCGGTGGCGAGCGTGCCTCCGTCGGGCAGCTCGATCGGGGTGATCTCGTTGGCCCAGAAGCCCTCCGCATCAGCCTTGGCGTACCGCGTCTGCGACTCGTAGGCGAAGTCGTCCATGCGCTCGCGGGAGACGTCCTTCAGCAGTGCCAGGTTCTCCGCGGTCTGCCCCATGGGCACGTAGATGTCGGGCAGTTCGGCCGGCTCCCAGGTGTCGGCGCCATGCTCCGCGCGACGCTCGGTCCGGGCCACCGCCTCCGCGAAGCGGGGGTTCTGCGTGTCGGGCAGGGTGTCCGAGTTGCCCTTGACGTAGCGGGAGACCATCTCCACCCCCGCCGAGACGAACACGTCGCCCTCGCCGGCCTTGATCGCGTGGTAGGCCATCCGGGTGGTCTGCAGGCTGGAGGCGCAGTAGCGGGTCAGCGTCGTCCCGGGGACGGACTCCCAGCCGAGCAGGGTCGCGACGACCCGCGCCATGTTGAAGCCCTGCTCGCCTCCCGGCAGGCCGCAGCCCAGATGCAGGTCGTCGACGTCCTCCGGTGACAGCGCCGGCACCTGCCCCATCGCCGCCTCGACGATGGTGGCGGTGAGATCGTCGGGGCGGAGCTCGGTCATCGAGCCCTTGAAGGCCCGGCCGATGGGCGAGCGAGCGGTGGCGACGATCACGGCCTCGGACATGTCGATCCTCCCTGGACGTGCGGCCCTCGACCGGGCGAACGGCCGGCCGGTCCCGACCCAGGTTAGTGCGCACGGCGATGGTGCCCCAGTCGCGTGAACCCGGCCCATCCGTGGCTGCAGGGCTCCGAGGCGGCAGGTCCGTGTCCTCGCCACGCGCACGGGTCCCGGCCCCGCGCACGGCCACTGGGCGGACGGGCCCGGTGGCCTCAGACTCGACCTCGGCCGTTGCCGGTCGATGTCGCGACGTGACCGCGGGCTCAGGCCGGAGGTGCCGCATGGAACCGGTCGAGGTCGCGTTCCGAAGCGACGGGCTGACGCTCGCGGCACACCTGCGTCTGCCATCGGGACCGGCTCCCGCACCGGGGTTGACCTTCACGGGTCCTCTCACCGGCGTGAAGGAACAGGTGGTCGCCAACTACGCCGAACGGCTCACGGAACGCGGCTTCGCCACCCTCGCCTTCGACCACCGCTGTTTCGGGAGCTCGGAGGGCACACCACGACAGGACGAGGCCGCCGGGGGCAAGCTCGCCGACCTCCGCGACGCGGTCACCTTCCTCGCGACCCACGAGGCGGTGGACCCCGACCGACTCGGGATCGTCGGCATCTGCCTGGGTGGGGGCTACGCGGTGCGGGCCGCGGCAGCCGACCGACGGCTCCGCGCGGTGGCCGCCGTGGCCGGGTGTTTCAACGATCCGGCGGCGTTCCGCGCGGGGATGGGTCCCACCACCTACCACCGCACGATGCGCCGCTTCTCGGAGCAGCTGACCGCGGACGCCCGCGCGGACGAGCCGGCCTACCTGCCGGCGGTCGCGCGGGAGGGTGAGGCGGCGATGCCGGGACGCGAACCGTGGGACTACTACGGCACGGACCGCTCCACCTCACCGGGCTGGGAGAACCGCGTCACCGTACGGTCGATGCGCGAGCTGCTCGGCTTCGACGCCGCCGGCGCGGCGGCGTTGCTTCCCCCCACCCCGCTGCTGGTCGTGCACGGTCGAACCGACGCGTACTGCGCACCGGAGGACGCGGCGCGGCTCGTCGAACGCCACGGCGAGGCCGAGGTGGTCTGGCTCGATGCCGAACGCCACATCGACCTCTACGACGTCGACCACCACCTGACGGCCGCGGTCGACGCGCTCACGCCGTGGTTCGAGCACCACCTCGACGACGGCGTCGCAGGCTGACGGGACGGCCACAGCCGCTTCGCACCTCTCGACACGCCGCTCGAGGCGTCGTTCAGTCGAGCTCCCAGCGGGCCTGGACGTGCACGGTCACGTCCTGTTCTCCCGGCTCGATCGGCACTCCGGCGTCGGTGGCCTCCTCGACCGCGACGTCGCGCTCCACCGCTGCGCGGGGCGAGGCGGTGGTCCGATCCTCCAGGGCGACGAGATCCCCGAGCGTCCGATCGGCCAGCTCCGCGTAGTGCTCGGCTCGCTGCCGCGCATCGTCGACCGCGGCGGCTCGGGCAGCCTCGAGCAAGCCGGTGTCCTGCTCGAGATCGAAGCTGAGCCCCTGGATCCGCACGTCGTCACCGGCGGCTTCGCTCGTGTCGCGCACGACCGTTCCGACGGACTCGACGTCGCGGATCGTGGCCTCGACGAGGTTGCGCACGGCGTACCCCTGGATGCGACCGTCGCGGTCCGCGCGCGGCTGGATGGCGAAGTCGCGGGTCCGCCGGTCCTCGGGCTCGACGCCCGACGCCTCGAGCGTGGCCAGGACCTCCTCCGTGGCCGCGTCGGCGACGTCGAGGGCCTCGTCGACGTCGTCGCGCTCGACCTGCACGCCGACCACGAACCGGACCACGTCCGGTTCCCCGCTCGCCACACCCGAACCGGTCACCGTGATCCCGGCCGGAGCCGCGCCATCGTTCTCTGCGCCCGCCACCGAGCCGGCTGCGAACGGGCCCGCCGCGTCGGTTCCGACGCCGGGCGCGGCGTCGCCGCGTTCCTCGACCTCCGGCGCGACCTCGTCCCCGACGTCGCCGACGGCCGGGTCGTCGAGCTCCTCGGAGATGTCGTCGACCTCCTCGGCGGGGGCGCCGGCCGGCGGATCCTCGGTGGCCTCCTCGCCGTCCGTGCACGCGCCGCCGACGACGAGCAGTGCGAGCAGGGCGAGCGACGGGATGAGCGTCAGGCGATGCGATGACATGTCGACCCTTCGTCGGTGGTGACCCGTAGGACGCGGTCGGGCCCACGCTGGTTCCCGAGCGCCTCCCGCTCCACCCGGGACCGTCCCGTCCACCGGGTGCGATGGCCGGCTCCCCCTGGTCGTCGACGGCCGGCGTGCGCCCCGAGGGCCCCCGGGGACCCGGCGGGTCAGCGAGGGGCCGGCGCCGCCACGGTCGCGCTCCATCGCCCGTCGCGAGCGCGCACCTCGACCGGGAGACCGAACGTCGCCGACACCAGCTCGTCGGTCAGCACCTGACCGATCGGGCCGTGGGCGACCGCGCGGCCCTCGCGGAGCAGCAGCCCGCCGACCAGCCCCGTCGGCAGTTCCTCGAGGTGGTGGGTGACCAGCACGACCGTGGGGCCGTCCGGTTCGGTCAGCAGGGCGTCGAGGTCGGCCAGCAGGGACTCCCGCCCGCCCAGGTCGAGGCCGGCGAAGGGTTCGTCCAGCAGGATCAGCGCCGGCTCGATCGCCAGGGCCCGGGCGATGCGCACCCGCTGCCGCTCCCCCTGGCTGAGCGTGTCCACGCGTCGATCGGCCAGGTGCCCGGCGCCGACCCGCTCCAACGCCCGCTCGGCGGCCTCGCGCACGGATGGGTCGTCGAGGACGTGGGGCGGGGGCAGCGTCCCGCCCACGCGTGCGGCGGCCACCAACGGCAGCGCCATCGAACGCACGTGCAGGAGCTCGTCCAAAGCGGTGGAGACGAACCCGATGCGGGGCCGCAGCTCCCGCAGGTCCCCCCGCCCGAAGGTGGTCCCGAGCACGGTCGCCGTCCCGCGCGAGGGGAAGCGGTAGGTGGACAGCACCCGCAGGAGGGTCGTCTTGCCGGAGCCGTTCGGGCCGAGCACGGCGAGGTGTTCCCGTGGCGCCACCTCGAGGTCGACCCCGTCGAGGATCGGCGAGCCGCCCACCGTCACGCCGACACCACGCAGCGTCAGCACCGATCCGGACCGTGGCGGGGTACCGCTCATGGGAGCGGTGCCCGACGCACCGGGCAGCTCATGCAGCGCGGCCCGCCACGCCCGCGCGGCAGCTCGTACGACGGGATCGTGCGCACGGCGATGCCAGCGGCGTCGAGGATCTCGTTCGTGGCCACGTTGCGCTCGTACGCGATCACCTCGCCGGGGCGCAACGCGAGCGTGTTGTTGGCGTCGTTCCACTGCTCCCGCTCGGCTCGGATCGAGCCGAGCTCCGGCTCGATCGTCGCCGCGTGCTCCACCCCGGCCGCCCAGGCGAGCCCGGCCGCGAACGTGTCGGCCTCCTCCACGGCCATCGCGCCCCCGTTCGCGGGGGTGAGCTGGAACGACCGTACGGAGCCGGTCATCTTCGGGTAGGTCAGGAACGTGTCCACGTCCACCTGGGTGACCACGGTGTCGAGGTGCATCGCGGCGCGGACCTTCGGCAGGTCCACCGCGAGGATGCGATCCACCACCCCGGCCTGGAACAGGCGGGCCGCGAGCGTCTCCACCCCGGAGGCCGTGGTGCGTTCCGAGAGCCCGATGGCCAGGCCGCGTTCCCCCACCACCAGCACGTCACCGCCCTCGAACGTCGCGGGGAAGGTGTCCTGCGGGGCGTCACCGAACCACACGGGCGCATCCGCGAAGCGGGGGTGGTCGCGGTAGACGGTCCTCACCAGGTCCGTCTCCCGGCGCCGCACCGGACGGTTCATCGGGGACAGCACCACCCCCTGACCGATCCACGCCGACGCGTCACGCGTGAAGACCAGGTTGGGCACCGGAGCGAGCAGGAGGTCGGTGGGTGACGACGCCGCGGAGACCAGACCCCCGACGTACCCGACCTCCTCCTGCGTGATGCCGGCGATGAGGTGCTCGACCAGGGTGCCCGGGCCCCCGTCGAGCAGCAGCTCGCGCACGCGCGCCACCGCCTGCGGTCCGCACACCGTCTCCGTGACGTGGCGGGCGACCATCGCCTCGGCGCGGCTGGGGTCGGCCAGCACCTCGGCCAGCAGGTCCTCCACGTAGAGCACCTCGACGCCGGAGGAACGCAGGACGTGGGCGAGCGCATCGTGCTCGACCTGGGCGTGCTCGAGCCACAGCAGCTCGTCGAAGAGCAGCTCGTCCTTGTTCGATGGCGTGATCCGCGTCAGCTCCTGACCGGGCCGGTGCAGCAGCACCGCCTCCAGGGCCCCGACCTCCGAGCGCACCGAGGGGGCGGCTCCGGGGCTCGCGACGCTCGCCATGGTGGTGCGATCGGCGGCGGCCGAGGCGGCGGCCGCGCTGCCGGCGCTCGGCTCGTCCGAGCGCGCGGAGGAACCCTGGGGTCCCGCTCCTCGGGGACGCCGGTCCGCGGGCGCTGTCACGACGTCGGACCGCTGGCGCCGAGCACGCCGGTCGGCTCGAACCAGCGGCCCTCCTCGGGGAGCGTCTCCAGCGTGATGCGCGGCAGCGGCTCCTGGAACAACCCCTCGATCGTCTCGAGGTCGACGAACCGGACACCTGGCACCGTGGAGAGGCCCCCGGCGTACTCGGCGAACCCGAGCGCCGTGACCGCGAGCCCCCGCTCCGCGAGCTGGCCCAACGGCTCGGCGAAGGCTCGCGCGTCGTTGGAACCGAGGTAGACCGCCTCGAGGTCACCCTCCTCGTAGCGTTCCCAGAGGTGCTCGAGCATGTCGTCGTCGACGTCGCTCTCCCCGTGCTTCGGCTTGGCGAACACGCGGAAGCCCTGCTCGAGCAGCCACATGACCCATCCCCGCAACGGGCCGGCGACGTGGGCCGCGACGTTGATGAACACGCAGGCCTCGACGTCGTCCTCCGGCTCGGCGTGGTCGACGAGCCAGCTGCCGAGCACGGCCAGGTCGGGTCGCTCCTTCACCGTCGGCTTGCCGTCGATGATGTTCGCCAGCGTCATGTCGACGTTGGGCGCATCCCACACCAGGACGTGACGCCCCACGGGTGCCTCCTGCTCGGCGTCGGTGACCGGGCGCGTACCGTAGGCGCTCGCGATCACCATCCGGGAGCCGCCCGTGGACCCGCTACTGCCCCGAGAGATCGACGGCTACCTCGACGACCTCGTCTCCGCACAGCTCAGCGATCCGGTCCTGGTGGACATGGAGCGGCGGGCCTCCGAGCTCGGCTTCCCGATCATCGGGCGCGCCGCCGGCCGTTTCGTGGAGCTGACGGCACGCCTGGCGGGTGCCCGGCGGGTGGTGGAGCTCGGCAGCGGCTTCGGCTACTCGGCGTACTGGTTCGCCCGGGCCGTCGGAGACGACGGCGAGGTGGTGTGCATCGACGGGGACGAGGCGAACGCGGAGCGTGCCGAGGCCTACCTGCGTCGCGCCGGACTGTGGGACCGGGTCGACTACCGGGTCGGGGACGCCGTCGAACGCTTCGAGGACGTGCAGGGCGGCGTCGACCTCGTCTACTGCGACATCGACAAGGACGGGTACCCGGCGGCGTGGGAGGCCGCGGCGGCGCGTCTGCCGGTCGGGGGCGTCTTCGTCTGCGACAACGTGCTCTGGTACGGCCGCGTCGCGGGCCTCGCCCCGCCCGACCAGGACGCGGACGTCGCCGCGGCGCAGGCAGGCGTCACCCGCGACATCGTCGAGATGACCCGCGAGATCGCCAACGACCCGGCCTTCGTCAGCTCCATCGCGCCCATCCGGGACGGGTTGCTGGTGGCGCAGCGGATCGCGTGAGCGCTGAGGCCTCGTCCGCCGCGGCCGCGTCCTCGCCCCGGACTCAGGCGCCCACGCCCGGGCCCCGACCCGCGACCAGGTAGACCCCGAGCACGATCAGCGCCGCTCCCCCGAGCCGCACGGGATCGAACGGCACGGTGCGTCCGAGCAGCCCCGAGGCCTCCAGCCCGAACCCGACCAGCAGCTGCACGCCGGTGACGATCGCCAGGGTGGAGGCCAGCCCGATGCCGCCGACGGCGATGGCGATCCCGGTGACCAGCAGGACCCCGGCCACACCGGCCAGCAGTCCCCACGGTGCCTGCCTCACGACGTCGGTCTGGAAGCCGAGCCGGGCGACCAGCACACCGACGGCGGCGAACACTAGCCCCCCGAGATGCACCCACGTCGAGGCGACGAACGGGTTCAGACGCTCGGCGAACGCGCCGACGATCGCCGTCTGGATCGCGATCAACGTGCCGGCGAAGATCGCGGCGGGCAGCGCGTACGTCACCACGGGTCCGAGCGTCGGGAAGCCGGACACGGTACAGCGCCACGCGTCGCTCCCAGGCCGCCGGCGCACCGCCGTTGTCGTAGGCTCCCGCCAACCACCTCGAGAGGACCACGTGAGCACGTCATACCGCCTCGGTCGCCTGTTCCATCCCGATTCCGGCCGCTGCCTCGACGTGGCGATCGACCACGGGTTCTTCGGCGAGGCCGGGTTCCTGCGCGGTATCGAACACCTGCCGAGCGCCGTGGCGACCCTGGTCGCGGCGGCACCCGACGCGATCCAGCTCACGGTGGGCCAGGCCCCCCTGCTGCAGCGCATCCCTGGTCGCACGAAACCGTCGCTGGTCCTTCGGACCGACGTCGCCAACGTCTACGGCGAATCCCTCCCGGATCGGTTGTTCAGCCGGCTCATCGCCGAACCGGTCGAGCAGGCGCTACGACTCGACGCGACCTGCGTCGTGGTCAACCTGTTCGACCTGGCCGGCCGCGCCGACGTCCGCGAGGCCTGCATCGAGAACGTGCTCGCGCTCAAGCCGGCGACGGAGCGGGCCGCCATGCCCCTGATGGTGGAGCCGCTGGTGATGGGTGCCACGGGCCGGGGCGGGTACGCCTCGGACACCGACCCGGAGAAGATCGTGCCGCTGGTCCGTCAGGCCGTGGAGCTCGGAGCCGACGTCATCAAGTGCGACCCCACGACCGATCCCGCGGACATCGCCCGGGTGGTCGAGATCGCCGGCGACGTCCCCGTGCTGATCCGGGGCGGTGGCCGGGTCGAGGACCGCGAGCTGCTGGCTCGCACGGCAGGTGTCCTCGAGGCGGGCGCCCGCGGCATCGTCTACGGCCGCAACATCATCCAGCACGCCGACCCGGCCGGGATGACCCGGGCACTGATGAGCCTGCTCCACACCGGCACCAGCGTCGACGAGGCCGCGGCGATGATCGCCCCGGGGAACGCGTGACCGCGCCGACGCGGGTCCGGGTCGGCATCATCGGTGGCGGGCTGATGGGTCGGGAGGCGGCCGCCGCGTTCGGGCGGTGGGCGGCACTGGTCGACCACCCCGCCCGTCCGGAGCTGGTGGCCGTCGCCGACCCCGCCCCCGCCGCACGGGCCTGGTTCGCGGAACAGGGCGTCGCGACCGTCCACTCCCACGAGGAACTGCTCGAACGCGGCGACATCGAGGTGGTCTACGCCGCCGTGCCGCACGACCTGCACGAAGCCGTCTACCTGGACGTGCTCGCGGCGGGCAAGGACCTGTTCGCCGAGAAGCCGTTCGGTATCGACCTCGACGCGGCGCGCCACATCGTCGACGAGGTCGAGTCCTCGGGCCGGTTCGTGCGCTGCTCGAGCGAGATGCCGTTCTTCCCGGGTGCGCAGGTGGCGATCGAGCACGTCCGCAGCGGCGCCGTCGGTCAGGTCATCGAGGTGCGGTCAGCGTTGCTGCACTCCAGCGACCTGTCGAGGACCAAGCCGATCAACTGGAAGCGGCAGCGGGCGCGTTGCGGTGACATCGGTGTCATGGGCGACCTCGGCATGCATGCCGTCCACGTCCCGTTCCGGCTCGGCTGGGCGCCCACCTCCGTCCGGGCGATCCTCCAGGACCTGATGCCCACCCGGCCCGACGCCAGCGGCCACGTCGTCGTCTGCGACACCCACGAGAACGCGACCCTGTCGTGTCGGGTCGAGACGGACGCGGGCGCCTTCCCGCTGACCGTGGAGACCAAGCGCGTCGCTCCGGGCCAGATGAACACCTGGAGCCTGGAGGTGCTCGGCATGGAGGGTGGCGTCGCCTTCTCCACGCGGCATCCCGCGACCGTCGAGCGCTTCCGCGTGGGTGCCGCGGGTGAACAGGTCTGGGAGCAGTTCCAGGCCGGCCATGCATCGGCCTTCCCGACGATCACCGGCGGCATCTTCGAGTTCGGCTTCACCGACGCCCTGCTGCAGATGTGGGCGTCCTACCTCGCCGAACGGGAGGGGCGGCTCGGTGACGCTTTCGGGTGCGCCACCCCACGGGAGGCCCTGGCCAGCCACGAGCTGTTCGCCGCCGCGTTGGACTCCGACGCCAACGACCGGGTGACCGCCGTCGCCCGTCCGGCCTGACCGCGCCTCGGTGGACGGCCACACCGGCCGGTCATCCGGTGCCGACGAAACGGGCGATCGTGTCCGGTAGCGACGTGGGTGTGTCACCGGCGGCGGCGGAGCTGGCGATCGCGGCCGCACCCACCCCACCGGGCTGCTCGACGTCGGAGAACGTCACGCCCGGGAACGTGCGCTCCTTGACCGCCCGGTAGGACGGCGATCGGGTCCACCCGCCGGCCGCGACCATCCGAGCCGCCGGACCGACCACCCGCTCGAAGACGCGTACCACCTCGCGTGCCTGGTCCGCCACGGCGTCGAGCGCCGCCCGCCACACCATCGCGGGCGACACGTCGTCGGCGTCGATGCGCAGCCACAGTCCCTGCTCGTCCAGCCGTCCCCCCTCGACGTGCACGGGCAGGCTGACCTCGCCGAGCGGGCACGCTGCTTCCAGGGCCTCGCGAGCCGCCGGCTCGTCCGCGCCGAGCATCGCCAGCGTCCGCCGCAGCAGGAGACCGCCGCGCGTACCTCCGAGCAGCAGGTCGCGTCCCACCAGCACGTGGGCACCCTGCGTGACGTTGTGGGTGCTCAGCTCGATGCGCTGCTCCGGGGAGATGCGGTGCTCGGTGACGCGCAGGAACGCCTCCGCCGTCCCGCAGGAGTCGAACACGTCGTCGGGGCCGAGGGCACCCGCCGCCAGCGAGGCGACCGGATGATCGTGACCGGCCACCGTCAGCACGGCGCCCCGTAACCACGCGGGGGCTCCCTGGCCGGTGTGCCCCACGGGCGTCCCAGCGGGCACGAGCGGAGGGAGCAGCTCGCTGGAGGCTCCGAGCACGCTCAAGGCCTCCTCGAAGGGGGTGCGGTCCGCCTGGTCCAGCAGGCCGGTCCGCGAGGCCAGCGAGGGTTCCGCGACCGCGTCGCCGCCGAGAGCGTGGACGACGTACTCGGGGACGTTGAGCCAGCGGCGACCGGACAGCGAGAGGTCGTGCTCACGCCGCATCCACAGCAGCTTCGCGAAGGTGGCGAGGGGTCCGAGCGGCAGACCGGTGCGGGCGGGGAACCCCTCCGCGAACCCGGCATCGAGCTCGGCGAGCTCTGCGCTCCCCCGGGGGTCGAACCAGGCGATGATCGGCAGCTGGCTCGGCCGACCGGTGGGATCGAGGAGCACCCCGGCCTCGGCCATCCCGGTGACCCCGACCGCCCGCACGGGCAGCGTGCCGGCGACCCCGGGCACCGCGCTGGCCTGCTCGACGGCCTGGCCACATGCGGCGAGCACCCCGTCGAGCAGCACCGCGGGCGCCACCTCGGCGCCTCCGTCCTCGCGGACGTCCCACGGCGTCACGCCCCGACCGATCGCGAGCACCCGCCCCTCGAGGGTGGTCGCGACGGCCTTGGTCTCCGTGGTGCCGACATCGACGCCCAGGACCAGACCCTCCGCCCCCGCTCGCTCCATCAGGCCGCCGATCGTGGCCCGCGGACCGCGGGACGACAGACGACCGCGGCTCCGCCACGGAGCTCCCACCGGCCGGCAGCGTGCGGGACCACCACCACCTCACCGCGGGAGACCGGGACCTCACCGTTCTCGGCGACCAGCGTGGCCGGGCCCTGCAGGAGGATCAGGACCGCGAAGCCCGCCTCCACGCTGACGGCGTCGCGGGGCCTGGCGAGGTGGACGCGGAAGAAGTCACCGGCAGCGGACGGCAGCAACGGCGCCAGCTCGTCGGAGCCAGCGCCGTCGGGTGCCGTGGAGCGCACCAACCCGTCGAGATCCTCGCTGGCCCAGGCCCGGCGATCGACCGCCTCGAGCGCGGTCGCGAACCCGACGCCCACGTGACCGTCGGCCTCCCCGTCGATCGGCAGGCCCGCCCACTCCAGCAGGATCGACAGGTCGGTCGGCTCCTGCGCCTCCACCACGAAGATGCCGGACCCGATGGCGTGGGGAAGACCGGCCGGCACGAGGATGCCGTCCCCGGCTCGTACCTCGACGGGATGCATGGCATCGAGCAGGGCGTCGGTGTCCTGGCGCGAGACGTGTTCGTCCAGTTCCGAGCGGGCCATCTCGCGACGGAAACCGAGGTGGCAGACGGCCCCGGGGTCCGCCTCGAGCACGTACCACGCCTCGGTCTTGCCGAAGTCGCAGTCGAGGTGGCGGGCGGCGAAGGCGCGGTCCGGATGCAGGTGCACGGGCAACCGCTGTCCAGCATCGAGCAGCTTGACCAGCAGCCCCGTCGAGGTGCCGAACCCCGCCGTGTGCTCGTCCCCGAGCCACGCCCGGGGGTCCGCGGCGACCGCGTCCCGCAGCAACGAGCCGTCGGGGAGGGTGCTGAGGCCGACCCGGTCCTCACCGAACCGGGTGGTGGTCGAGGCCAGCCACTCCTCCGGGGAGCGTTCGCTCGTGGCGGGGACCCCTCGGAGATCGGTGATGCGGGCGCCACCGAGGTAGAAGTGGTCGAGGCGGTTGGGAGGCATCAGGACGGGTCGCACGGCGGCAGCTCCCCCGACCCGCGGACGATCAGGCGGGTCGGTAGCACGATGTGGCGTGGCGGGCCCGAGGGATCGTCCAGACGCTCGAGCATCAGATCGGCGGCCGTCCGCCCCATCGCGATGGGGTCCTGATGGACGACCGTCACCGGCGGGGACAGCGACTCCGCACCTTCGAAATCGTCGAAGCTGACGTGCGCGACCATGCTCGACGGCTCCTCGTGCAGACCCCGGATCACGCCGAGAGACGAGCGGGCGTTGGCCGAGATGATCGCCGTCGGTGGGTCGTCGCCGGCCAGCATCTCCCTGGTGGCGGCCGCGGCCGAATCCGGGTCGACGACGTCGGTGCGCACGTGGTGCGCCAGCACCGGGAGACCGGCGGCCGTGAGCGCGGCCCGGAAGCCCTGGTAGCGCAGGCTCGTCGTGAACAGCCCGATGCGATCGCCGACGAACGCGATGCGTTCGTGACCGTGTGCGATCAGGTGCTCGGCCGCCAGCCTCGCTCCGCCCTCGTTGTCCGAGAGCACGGTGTCGGTGTCGAACTGGATCGGCGGCCGGTCGACGAACACCAGCGGGACCGTGGCGACCCCCTGGGCCAGGTAGGAGTGGCTCATCGAGGTCGGTGTGACGATCATGCCGGCGACCCGGCGGTGCGCCAGGCTCTCGATCGCCGCCCGCTCGTTCTCCGGCTCGTACCCGCCGCTGGTGATGATCACGAGCTTGCCGGCGGCCCGGATCCGCGACTCGATCCCCGCGGTGAGCGTGGCCATGAACGGGTCGGCGATGTTCTCGATCACCAGCCCCACCGCGTCGTCGTGCCCCACCCGCAGCGACCGGGCCGCCGGGTTCGGACGGAACCCGAGCTCGTCGATCGCCGCCCGGACCCGGTGTTCGGTCGTCTCCGCGACGGGGCCGGTGCCGTTGACCACGCGGGAGATGGTCTTGATGCTCACGCCGGCCAGCTCGGCGACGTCACGGAGCGTGGCGCGACGGGTCATGTCGCTTCCCCGCCGCCATCCGCCGGCACGAAGCGGAGGAGCCCGACCAGTCGGGCGACGCGCTCCGGGTCGAGCCCACCGGCGAGCGCCTGCTCGCAGGAGGCGCTGGCCGTCGCCAGACCGTGCGCGACCGCGTCCACCCTGGCGGCCCCCGCGCGACGGGCGTGCACGTACCCCCCGACGAACGAGTCACCTGCCCCGATGGGGTTGACGACCTCGACCGGGACGCCATCGAACCAACCCAACCGGCCGCCATCGGCCCAGGCGGCGCCCGCCGCACCGGCGGTGACCACGGCGGCCCTGGCCCCGGCGTCGACCAGGGCGGCGGCGGCGATCCGGCTACGCCGGGGCGCGTCCTCGCCGAGCTCGTCGACCGCCTCCCCCTCGGACCACCCGAGCGCCCCCTCGGCCTCGGCGAGGTTGGGCGTCACCAGGTCGGGGTGGTGTGGCAGCGTGGCGGCGAGGGCGTCCCTGGCCGCGTCGACGACGACCTCGACACCCGCCCGGTGTCCGATCTCCGACAGGCGGCCGTAGGCGTCCACCGGCGCTCCCGGCGGCAGGCTGCCGGAGCACACGAGCGACCCCTCCTCGCGGACCGCGAGCGCATCCTCGACCCGGCGCTCGAGGCGCTCCCAGGCCGCCCGGTCCGTCTCCGGTCCCGGCTCGTTGAGCACCGTGACGCGTCCGTCGTCCTCGAGGTAGATCGTGGCGACCCGCATCTGGCCCGCGATCGGCACCTCCACCAGCTCGATCGGCTCCGAGGCGAACAGCTGCTCGGTGGCGGCGCGATCGTCGTCGGGCACGAAGCCGACCAGTCGGGCCCTCGAACCCAGCGTGGCCAGCACCCGGCCGACGTTGACACCCTTCGACCCCGCCGTCACCGCGGCCCGGTGCGGTCGCAGGACCTCACCGGGTACCAGGCGCGGGATCCGGACCGTCCGGTCGACGGTCAGGTTCGGCGAGACGATCAGCACCACGACAGCCCCCGTCCCGTGCCGACGTCCACGATGCCGTCGCGGCGGGCACGGCCGCCCCGGCGGGCTCGAGCCCGGACCACCGGCTGCGTCCCACCCCGGAGCCGGCCGCCGGGTCGGTCACCGCGCATCGCGCCACGACCGGGCACGACCGTCGATCGCCGCGATGCAGCCCTCCAGCCGCTCCCGTCCGGTGGAGCCGAGGAAGCTGTGCCGTTCCTCCGGCTCCATGCCGACGGCCTCCTTCCAGATCGCACGGCCGGCGATGAACCCGGAGGCGCCTCCATCGTCGCAGGAGATCCGCAGCACCTCGGAGAACCGCTCGAAGGCCACCCCGGCGGAGAGCACCGCCCACGGGGTCGTGATCGCGTCCGCCAGCCGGCGGCAGGCCTCCGGGCTCCCCGGGTACTCGAGCTTGAGCAGATCGCACCCGAGCTCGTCGAGCGCCACGGCGGCCGCGATGATGCGGTCGCTGCGCTGCTCCGGGGTCGCGTCGTCCTCACCCGGCAGGGGGTAGATCAGGTTCTCCACCACGGAGGGGACCCCCACCGCCCGGCAGTCGGCCACGACCGCGGCGACCACGTCCCGGGTCTCCCGGGACAGGTCCGGCTCGCCGGGTTCGGCGACACGGTCGGCACGCAGCTGCACGAGGAACTTCAGAGCGTCGCCGCCCTGGTCCCGGACCCAGGCGGCGTCCTGCGTCTCGACCCGTGTGGTCCGCGGCTCGCCGGCGTAGGTCTCCCGGTCGCCCGGTTCGGCGGCCACCAGGATGCCGCAGCCACCACGGTCGAGCCCCTCGATGCCGGGCATCCCGTAGTCGGGATCGAGCAGGATGCCGCTCGCCGTGCCCATCAGCGGCCCCGCGACGTCGCGCTTGAAGCTCGCGAGCTCGTCCGGATCGGTCGCGCGACCCTCGGCACCGAGCATGCGTCGCAACGTGTTGCGCTGATCCATGGCCACGATCGCGAACGTCCCGTCCGGGCGCGCGATCGCATCGAGGCCGGTGCGCTGGTCGGACGGCGTCGTCGAACTCATCGAGGTGATCTCCTCAGCAGGTGGCGCGCAGGTGGCACGCAGGTGGCACGTGGACGGACGGTCGGGCCGGACGGCCGTCGACCCGCGCCGGCGGTCGGATGCGGGGTCGCGACCGCCGGCGGGTCTGACGTGGGGACGGTCCGGACCGTCCCCACGAGGGCGTCAGCATTCGGCCCGGTAGAGGAACTCGGCGACGTCGTCGTCGTCGAGGTTGTCGATCGTGGCGGTCACGAAGCCCGTGCCGATCTCCGGCGTGGTCTCCTCACCGGTCAGCGCCGCGACGGCCTGCTCGACGCCCTGCCGCCCGATGTCGAGCGGCTGCTGGACGATCAGCGCCTGGACCAGGCCCTCGCGCAGCTGCTCGATCTGTGCCGGACCAGCGTCGAACCCGACGATCGAGACGTCGTCGCGACCCTCCTGCCGGATCCCGGTCGCCGCACCCTCGGCGGAGAACAGGTTGGCACCGAAGATGCCGCTCAGTTCCGGCTCCGCCGCGAGCGTGGCCGACACGATCTCCGCCGCCTGCGCCGGCTCGTTGTCGCTGTACTCCTGACCGAGGAACGTGATGTCCGGGTAGAGCTCCTCCAGTCCCTCCTCGAAGCCCTCGCCACGGGCGTCCGTGGTGGAGATGCCCGGTGTGACGTTGACGACCATCGCCGCGCCCTCGCCGCCCATCAGCTCACCGACGGCTTCGGCGGCCATGCGACCACCCTCGTGGTTGTCGGAGCCGATCTGGGAGACCGCGAGCGACGGGTCGCTCAGGGTCGTGTCGACCAGCACCACCTCGATGCCGGCGTCCACGGCCTCCTGCAACGGTGCCTGCAGGGCGTCGACGTCCGTCGGCGCGATCAGGATCGCATCGGGGCCGGAGGCGATCACGCTCTCGAGGATCGGGATCTGCTCCGTCGGCGAGAACTCCGGGGCGCCCTGGACGTCCAGGGTGGCTCCGAGCTCCTCCGCGGCCTCCAGCGCGCCGCACTCCATCGACACGTAGAACTCGTCGCCCGTCACACCGGGGATGAGGACGATGTCGAAGTCGCCGTCGCCCGCGGCCGCCTCGGCGTCCTCGTCCTCGTCGGCGTCGTCGTCGGGCTCGTCGTCGTCGGGCTCGTCCTCCTCGAGTTCCGCGTCGTCCTCCTCGGCGTCGTCGGCGGGCTCGTCGACCTCGACGTCGTCGGTGTCGTCGGCATCGTCGCCGCCGCACGCGCTGGCCAACAGCGCAACGGTGGCGACCCCGGCCACGATCCCTCGTACCCGCTTCGCCCTGCTCGTGTGCTTCATCGTCGCGCTCCCTTCATCCTGCGCTCCCTTGCTGATCACGGCCGGGGGTTCCCGGACGGACGTCTCAGAGTCGGTCCCGTGCTCGCCGCTTCCACTGATCGACGTAGACGGCGGCGATGAGCACGACGCCGACGGCGACCTCCTGCCAGAAGGGCTGGATCCGCAGGATCACGAACCCGTTCTGCAGCGTGGTGGGGATGAACACGCCGACGAGGGTCCCGAACATCGTCCCGATGCCCCCGAAGAGGCTGGTGCCGCCGATGACCACCGCCGCGATGGACTGCAGGTTGTCGGTGTCGTGGCCCTGGATCGTGGTGTTCGAGAAGCGGGCGAGCGACATGATGCCGGCCATCCCGGCGAGCAGCCCGGACAGCGAGTAGACCTTCAGCAGGTGCCGGTCGACGTTGATACCGACGCGACGAGCGGCCTCCTCGCTGGAGCCGATGGCCACCGTGTAGCGCCCGAACCGCGTGTAGCGGAGCGTGACACCGGCGGCGGTGGTGATCAGCAGCGCGATGATCACCAGCCACGGCACGAACCCGAACAGCCGGCCGATGCCGAGCGTGTTGACCAGTTCCGGCGGCACGGTGCGCAGGTTGATGCCACCGGTCATCACCTTCGCCAGCCCGAGCACGCCTCCGAAGCTGCCCAGAGTGACGATCAGGGGTGGCAGCTTCGCCTTGGTGATCAGCAGTCCGTTCAGCAGGCCGAAGAACAGCCCCGTCGCCAACGCCGCGCCCACCCCGACGGCGACCGAGGCCCAACCGGCGCCGCCGCCGACCTGCGCCATCATCAACGAGGCGGAGACCCCGGAGATCACCAGCACGGAACCGACCGAGATGTCGATACCGGCGGTCGTGATCACGAAGGTCTGGCCCACCGAGATCACGAGCAGGATGCTCGCGGCGATCGCGATGTTGCGCAGGTTGTTGACGGTGGCGAACGCTTCGGGACGCAGGACCACGAAGACGAGCAGCATGGCCAGCAGGGCCACGAAGATGAAGGCGGTGGACTCCGTGACGAGCACGACGAGGCGCCGCTGCCACGACGGTCGCTGGTCGAGCGGGGTGACGTCCTCGGTCTCCTGGGCCTGGTCGAGCTGGCTCATCATGCGTCCTCCTGCACCAGCGCCCCCGTCATCGCGGCGACGAGCTCGTCCATCGAGGTGTCCCGGCTGCGGAAGCGGGCGACGCGCCGGCCGAGCCGGAGCACCTCCACACGGTCGGAGACCTCCAGCACCTCCGGCATGTTGTGGCTGATGATGATCACCGAGATGCCCTGGTCCCTGACCCGGCGGATCAGCTCCAGCACCGCCGCCGACTGCACCACGCCGAGCGCGGCCGTCGGCTCGTCCATGATCACCAGGCGGTTGGCCCAGGTCGCCGCGCGGCTCACGGCGATGCTCTGGCGCTGACCGCCCGACATGGAGGCCACCGAGGCGGACTCCGACTGCACGTTCGCCCCGAGGTCCTTGAACGCCGAGCGCGTGCGCTCGGCCATGGCGTTCGAGTCGAGGAACCCGAGCTTGCCGAGCAGACCGGGCTTGACGACCTCGCGGCCGAGGAACAGGTTCGCCGCCGGGTCGAGGTCGGGAGCGAGCGCGAGGTCCTGGAAGACGGTCTCGATACCGAGGCGCTGCGCCGCCGTGGGATCGGGCAGGACCACCGGTTCGCCGAGGAAGCGGAGCTCGCCCTCGTCGGGCTGGTGCACGCCGGCGAGTGCCTTGACCAGCGTGCTCTTGCCGGCACCGTTGTCGCCGATCATGGCCACGACCTCGGCCTCGTTCACGTCGAAGTCCGCGCCACGCAACGCCCGGACGTGACCGAAGCTCTTGACGATGCCACAGGCCTGCAGCAGCGGCCGCGCGCTGTCTCCCATCCCGCCTCCCGCCTCGAACCATGTCGGAGGGGGCGCTTCGACCGGCACCGGTCCGGCACCGCTTCCGCGGCTCCCACCTCACCCGAGCGGCCGGCGCGACGTACGCGCCACTCCCACCGACCGGCTGAACGCTCCCTCGCGGTCACCATATGTCATCGTTGACATCGTCGTCCAGACCTCGGCGACGCGACGCTTGGGTCGATGTAACCGCTTCCAGCCCGTATCGTGGCCGCTAGTCCGCCCTACGACGCAACTCGCAGGCTGTCCGACGTTGTCATGCCGGGAGCGTGGGCCGTGCGGGTGTGCGCCAGGTACGGCGGACGGGACCGCGTG
>SKTG01000498.1 GCA_007118045.1 Nitriliruptoraceae bacterium | reverse complement strand
GAGCGCCCGGTGCTGATCGCGGGCCGCGGCGCACGGAGCGCGCGCGAACCGTTGCGCGAGCTCGCCTCCGCCGCCGGCGCGCTGCTGGCCACCTCGGCGGTGGCCAAGGGCCTCTTCCGCGGTGACGACTGGGACCTCGACGTCTCCGGAGGGTTCAGCACGCCGATCGCCGCCGAGCTGATCCGTGGCGCCGACCTGATCGTGAGCTTCGGCTGCGCACTCAACATGTGGACCACGCGACACGGACGCCTGCTGGCCCCGGATGTCACGCTGGCCCAGGTCGACCTCGAGGTGGCGGCGCTCGGAGCGCACCGACCCGTCGACCTCGCGGTCGTCGGCGACAGCGCGCTGACGGCGACCGTCGTCACCGCGGCGCTCGGCGATCACGGCCCGACGCCCCGCACCGGCTACCGGCGGGCGGACGTCGCGTCGCGCCTGGCCGCCCGTCGCCGCTGGCGCGACGAGCCCTACGACGACTGGGGCGGCGACGGGTGCATCGACCCGCGCACCCTCACCATCGCGCTCGACGACCTGCTGCCCGACGAGCGGGTGGTGGCGGTCGACTCGGGGAACTTCATGGGGTACCCGAGCATGTTCCTCGACGTGCCCGACGAGCACGGGTTCTGCTTCACCCAGGCCTACCAGTCGGTGGGTCTCGGGCTGGCCAGCGGCATCGGCGCGGCGCTCGCGCGACCCGACCGGGTCGCCGTCGTCGGGGTCGGTGACGGCGGTCTGCTGATGGGCGCGAGCGAGTTGGAGACCGTCGCGCGGCTCGCCCTGCCGATGGTGGTGGTCGTCTACGACGACGCCGGCTACGGCGCCGAGGTGCACCACTTCGGCGCGGAGGTCGAGCTCGCCACGGTCCGGTTCCCACCCACCGACCACGCCGCCATCGCCCGTGGGTTCGGGTACGAGGCGGTGACGGTGCGGGAACCCGCCGACCTGCGCCCGGTGGGTGACTGGGTCGCCGGCTCGCGGGACCGACCTCTGCTCGTCGACGCGAAGGTCGCGGCGCCCCGAGGTGCCTGGTGGCTCGAGGAGGCCTTCCGAGGCCACTGACGCCGGAGCACCTGCACGGGCACGGCCACTGACGCCGGAGCACCTGCACGGGCACGGCCACGGCCACGGACGCCGGAGCACCTGCACGGGCACGGCCACGGCCACGGACGCCGGGATACGACCACAGCCGCGGTTCTTGTCGAGGAGCCCGAGCGGTCGGGAACCCTTGACTTGAAGTCGACTTCAGTTCTTACGGTGCTCTCATCGTCGTTCGCGCTGCTGGAGACGCACCGATGCACACGTTCCTCGACCCGGAGCTGCCCCGTGCACGTATGAGGATGGACCAAGACCGAGCGACCCGTCACCGGCTCGCGCGGGCGAGGCGGGCGACGTCGGCGACGTCGCCACGCGCTCCGGTCCGTCGACGCCTCGCCGGCGTGCTCCTCCGGACGGCGGCCCGCCTGGAACCGTCGAGCGGGAGCCCTCGAGCCCATGTACCTCGACGCGGCCACGCGCCTCACGACGCCCCACCCGGTCGGCCGGCCGTTCCCGTGCTGGCTCACGGGCAGCCACCTCGGCCGGCGAGCGTGGAGCGGCGACCTACGCCGGATCGGCCGTCGGCCACGTGAGCCGTTCGCTCTCGAGCCGCGGCGGCGACGGCGCCCACTGCGAGGGGGCCCCGTAGACGTCGCTGCGCCAGCCACAACCGGGCCGGCTGGCGAGCCATCGGTTCACGATCGGGCGCGCCCACAGGGGCGTGCGGCCACAGGTCACCTGCGGGGTCGGGAGATCGCCGCGGTAGCGGTAACTGTCGACGGTGGCCTTCGACACCCCCGCCTGCTCGGCGATGTCGTTGACGGTCATCATGGCCAGCACGCTCAGCTCGGGCGCCTGGATGCCCGCGAGCAGGTCGCCCGCGTGGAGCGGCCGCGAGCCGCGACGGCGGACCAGCAGCTGGTCGACGTCGACGGGGCGGCCGGCGAGCCAGGCCTGCTCGGACTCGTTGAGCGGTCGGTACCACGCCATCAGCTCGGTCGCGCTCGATGCCGGGTCGAGCGCCATCAGCTCGCTGAGGGTGAGATCGCTCGCCCCCGGCACGGGGTCCCCCCACGGGTACCGCCACACCTCGTCGCGGCCCCGGACGTAGGTGTCGTTGCAGGCACGCAGCACGCGCATCGCGGTCCTCCTGATCTCGCACCGGACCGGGACGCGGCTGGTGGCGGGACGGTGACCGATCAGCGAGCCACCCGCCGTCTCCCGGGGCCGGTGCTCGCTGTTGAACACTGACCCGACCGTAACGCGGCGAAACCCCCCGCCCCACCCCGGTTCGGTCACCTGACCGTCCGGCCGAGCTACCGGCGTGAGGAGCGACCACGGTCTGGTCGGGCGGGTGACCCTCTCGTCGCCCCGTCGGCCCTCGCGCCCCGTCGACGAGCCCGCTCATGAGCCGCTCACGAGCCCGCTGCCGAGCCCGCTGACGAGCCCGCTGACGAGAACCCGCTCACGAGTCCGCTGCCGAGCGCCTGACGAACCCGCCGGCGAGCCGGTCGACGAGGACGCCCTGGCTCGGGACCCGGACGAGTCGGAGGTGCTCGGCCCAGCTGAGCTGGAGCTGGTCCCCGCCCGACCCGGCAGCAGCGGACGGGCCGGGCCCGGACCGGGGAGGTTCGCTGATCTCGGCGCCGTCGCGGAGAGGAGCAGTCGTGGCCCCGGCGAGCGATCTGCTGCACCTGCTGATGCTGGAGCAGCGCACGCACCGCGAGCTGCTCGTGCGACTCGGGACGGGGACCGGCGACGATCGCGAGGGGCAGCTGCGGTCAGCCGTGCTCGACCTCGCGGCGCACCTGGCGGCGAAGGAGGTCCTCGTGCACCCCTTGGCCGCCACGGTGCTCTCGCACGGTCCACGTGTGCTCACCGAACGCCGCCGCGAGGGCCGCGCGATCCTGCATCACCTGCGGATCGCCGGGCACGCGCTCCCGGACGGCTCGGCGTTCGCCGGCGCGGTCGAGGCCGCGAGCCGCGAACACCGCGCCAACGCCGAGCGGGAGCAGCTCGAGGTCTTCCCGTACGCCCGGCGTGCCACCACGCCATCCGCGCTCTGCCGCCTGGGTCAGATCTACCCCGGCCTACGTCGTCGCGCGACCGCGGCCTACCTCGAGCACCGCCGGGAGCGAGCGTCATGGACGGACGAGGAGCTCGTCGACCGCCTCGTGCAGCAGCTCACGGCGACGGCGGAGGAGACGGGCGAGCTGCCCGGCCACAACCCACATGGGGACGCGAACCGGACGGGGGTGCGGGGCACTCGGGCCCCCGGAGACGTCACCGGACATGTCAGCCGGTCGTGGCGGGACCGGCGCCCCGTGCGGTGACCGCGTCCGTGAGCGACGACCGCGTCCGTGAGCGACGACGGCGTCCGTGCTCGACACCGTCGGTCGGTCCCGTCCGACGGCGTACGTCCGGAGCCGGCCATGTTCGGCCGGCCCCGGGCATGTCCGCCCCACGGGTCAGCTGAGGCCGCGGGGCGTGCCGCTCACTGCTGGTCCGCGGAGCCGCCCTCGACGCGGCCGCGCCAGGCACCGGTCGGGGCGCCGTGGCGCTCCTCGATGAAGTTCTTGAAGCGCTCCAGGTCGCCCTCGACCTTCTTGTCGACCACGTTGAGGAAGTCGGCCACCTTGTCGGTCCAGCGGTCCGAGTCGTAGGTCATCTCCAAGGTGACCCGCGTGGCGAGACCCTCGGCCGGCTCGAACGTGACGACGCCGGACTGGTCCTCGCCCTCGAGGGCCTCCCAGGCGATCCGCCGATCGGGATCCTGCTGGGTGATGCGCGCGTCGAAGGACCGCTTGACGCCGCCGATGCTGGTCTCCCAGCGCAACGTGGTGTCGTCGAGCTGCTCCACCCGTTCGACGCCGTCCATGAACTCCGGGAAGTCCTCGAACTGGGTCCACTGGTCGTAGGTCAGCCGCACCGGGGCGTCGACCTCGATGCTCTTCTCGATCACCGACATGAGCTCTCCTGTCGCTGTCGTGGGGGGTCGGTGGTTGCTGGGATCAAACGTGGGGGGTCGGTCGTGGGGGGTCGGTGGTTGGTGGGATCACGTCACCAGGTCCGGGCACCCGGCGCATGGCGCGACCGCGACCGGGTGTCCACGACCTCACCCAGGTCGACCGGCACAGGTGGCCGCTCGGCGCAGGACACCCCTGCCTCGAGGTGAGGCGGTCCCGGGGTGACACGGCCGCCAGGTTCCGACCCGGAACTGAAGCGCGAGCGGGGACGCAGTAGCCTCCGAGCTCGGGGCTACATGCGGGATCCCGCCGCGGCCGCCTCGTCGGGCCGACGCCGCCGAGCGACCCGTTCGACGTCAGCCGCCAGCCGCCCGCCGAACGGAGCCACTGGTGCGCAACGAACTGCAGGACGTCATCCGCGAGTTCACGCGGAACATCATCAACCCCTACGACGTGGCGGAGCTGCTGCACCAGCTCACCATGCAGGCGATGTCCGTCGTGGACGCGGACGGTGCGGGGATCATGCTGGAGGACGAGCATGGCCAGCTGCGCTTCGCGGCGGCGTCCGAGGAGCGCATCGTCCGGGCCGAGGAGCATCAGGAGCGCATCGAGAGCGGGGCGTGTCACGAGGCCTACTCCACCAACGAGGTGGTCGTCGTCGACGACCTGGCGGAGACCGACCGGTGGCCCGAGTACCGCGACCGCGTGGTCGGGCTCGGCCTGGAGGCCGTCCTCGGCGTGCCGATGATCGCGTTCGGCCGCACGGTCGGCGTGATCAACATCTACCGGTCCTCGCCCACGAGCTGGACGGAGGAGGACATCGAAGCCGCCAGGATCATCGTCACGATGGCCGCGGGCTACATCGTCAACGCGAACCAGCTGCGGGCGTCCCAGGACGTGAGCGACCAGCTGCGTCTCGCGCTCGAGAGCCGTGACCTCATCGGCCAGGCCAAGGGCATCCTGATGGCCCGGGAGAACATCGACGCCGACGGAGCGTTCGACCTGCTGCGCAAGAAGTCGCAGGAGACCAACCGCAAGCTGCGCGACATCGCGCAGCTCGCCGTCGAGCGCTACGGCTCCGACTGACGAGCCCGTCAGTTCAGCACGAGCAGAGCGGCGTTGAGCGCGGTCGCGTAGAGCAGCCACAGCAGGTAGGGCACCAAGAGCGCAGCCGCCACGCGATCGCGACGCGCGAAGACGAGGACGGTCGCCCCGACGAGGACGTCCAGCACGACGATCACCGCCAGGGCGAGAGCGAACTCCTCCGCGCCGAAGAAGACGCCGGGCCAGACCGCGTTCAGCACCAGCTGTCCGAGCCACAGCGACAGCGCCGTGGCGACCGCGCCGACGCCCGGCGAACGGCGCCACAGCTGCCAGGCCGCCACGCCGATCATCAGGTAGAGCACCGGCCACACGATGCCGAACGCCTCCTGCGGTGGCGCCCAGGCCGGCCGTTCGAACGCGAGGTAGCGGGCGGCCACGTTCTCGCCCTGCACCGCCGAGCCGACCCAGCCGGCGGCGAACGCCACCGCCAGGAAGACCGCCAACCCGAGCCAGGCCCGTAGCGGCCGTTCGTGTGTCGTCACCGGTGCCCCCGTCGTCGGACCCGTCGCGGTCGTCCTACCCCTCGCGCTCGCGGATACCCGCGGTGGTGCGGGCGCGGATGCCCGCAGCGGTCCGGGAGGGTGCCTCACCCGATGAGCAGCGTGGATCTCCGAGCACGGTCGGACGACCGGGCGGCGGTCACGGAGCCGTCCGGTCGGCGAGTTCCGTCCCTCGCACGGTGCCGCCGTATCGCGAGCGTCTCGAGCCCTCGCGGGCTTCGAGCCAGGCATCCACGTCCGCCGTGCGCCAGCGGGGCAGACCACACCGCTCGACGGCGCGCGGGCCGTCACCGGCGCGCCACGCGCGCCACACCTCGGCGGCCGGCACGTCGAGGTAGGCCGCGAGCTGCGCGATGGTGAGGAGGAGCGGCGTGGCGGGCATCGGACCTCGGGCGACGGCGGGGTAGCCACACTGTCGGCGCCACCGTGGGTGACCTTGACCGCAGCGGGTGACCTCGACCGCAGCGGGTGGCCTTCACCGCAACGAGTGACCGGGCCCGAGGGCCGTTCAGGTCTCGGCCTCCTCGAGCGGCGCGACCTCCAGGGGCTCCGCCGCACCGCCGGGAGCCGGCAGCTGCGCGGACCTGGTCGGCTCGCGCAGCACCCCGAGGAACCCGAGGCCCAGCGTGAGCATGCCGAGCGGCACCCACGGCACCCCCGTCGCGGTCCCCGGCACGTGCAGGCCACCGAAGACGAGCAGGCCGAGCCCGACCGTGGACAGCGTCACCCCGACCCCGGCCCGCAGCCGCGACGGCCGGCTGCGTGGTGCCCCCGCGTGCTCGAAGCGACCGAACAGCGCGACCAGCCCCGCCACCGCGACCGTGCAGGCGAGCCACCACACGGGTCGCGTGGCCCACCACGTCGCGTCGACCGACTCACGTGGTGGCCAGATCCCGGTCGGCACCAGCGCGGCGGCCACCACCACCATCGCCGTCATGTGCCACAGGTAGACCGTCATGGTGAACGAGCCGGTCATGGCGACCGTGCCCCAGACCCGTGGTCGCGCGAGCAGCCGTTCGGCCGGTGCCCGTGCGGCGAGGGCGAGACCCACCTGGCCGGCCGCCAGGGCGAGCAGCGCGATCGAGGGCGGGGAGTTGTTGCTGCGGGTCGCCCCGTCCACGCCGACCATCGAGACCGGGTAGCCACCGACGGTCGTCAACAGCACCAGTGCGCCGAACCCCGCGCCCGCCAGGGCGAGCGCCGGGACCACGCGTCGGGGCAGGCGATCGACCACCTCGGGGTCGCCGTTCGCGGCTCGGTCGCTGTCGTGCCACAGGTACCCGGCCTGGTGGACCGCGGCCCAGACCCACAGGAAGTTGCTCCAGCCCACCAGGGAGACCCCGAGCAGGTGGAGCCGATCGACCAGCACCGCCAACACGACGAGGAGGGTGAGCGCGCCGATCGGCGCACGTTCGTGCAGCTCGTAGGTCACGGGGACCGCGGTGCAGACCACGAGGTAGGCCGCGAGGAACCAGGCCGGGACGATCACCACCTGGGTGGCGAACCGCACCAGGTCCGGGTCGACGCCGAGCCAGGCCAGCGCGCCGGCCACGGGGACCCACAG
>SKTG01000059.1 GCA_007118045.1 Nitriliruptoraceae bacterium | reverse complement strand
CGTTCACGGGGCCGAGCAGATCGTCGGGTTCGACGAACCCGGCCGCGGCCTCGAAGTCACCCGGCATCCGCAGGGTGGCCAGCACGGGACTGTCGAAGATGTTGGTCCCCCACTCCTCGTGGGCCGCCCGCAGCGCGTCCTGCTCGGTTCGGGCGTAGGACAGCTGCACCTGCAGGGCCAGTGCTTGTCCTGGCCGCCGCCGGCACGGAACGCCTCGACGATCTCGCGCAGCTCCTCGTGCGGCTTGGCGATTGTGACCATCCCGTCGTCCCAGCCCCCGACCCACTGGGCGGTCCGCGGTGTGAGCGCCGCCCCCAACAGCCGGGGCGGCCGCTCGGGGCGGGTGTATAGGTGGGCGTCCTCGACCACCACCGCACCCCGGTGGGTGACCGTCTCGCCGCGCCACAGGGCCCGGATCACCTCGACCGACTCGAGCAGACGCTGGTCGCGATCGGCCTTGCGGGGCCAAGCCTCCCCGGTGATGTGCTCGTTGAGATCCTGCCCGCTGCCCACGGCGAGCCAGAAGCGCTCGGGGTACATCTCGGCCAGGGTCGCGGCGGCCTGCGCGATGATCGCCGGGTGGTAACGCTGACCAGGGGCGTTGACCACCCCCATCGGCAGTTGGGTGGCTTCCAGGGCGGCACCGAGCCACGACCAGGCGAACCCGCTCTGCCCCTGCTGCTCGCTCCAGGGGTGGAAGTGGTCCGAGCACATCCCCGCGGTGAACCCGGCCTGTTCGGCGGCCACGAGGTGGGAGCGCAGGCGGCTCGGTGCGTGCTGCTCGTGCGAGGCGTGGTAGCCGACGGTGACCATCGCCTACTCGATCACCGGGAAGGCCATCGTGCTGAGCAGCGCGTTCTCGGCCTGGCGCGAGTCCAGCCGGGTGTGCTGGACCACGATGGGGACGTCCGAGCGCACCACGATCGCGTAGTCGGTGTCGGGCGGGATCGGCTCGGGGTCCTCGAGCTCGTTCAGCCACTGGTGGAGCGTGCGCTCGGCCGGCACCGTGAGCCGGTAGGGACCGGCAGGGTCCCGGTCGGCGAAGTAGGGCGTCCTGGTCGCCCGTGTTGAGCAGACACACCGTCTCGTGGCTCTGCATGTCGTCGGGACCGCTGCTGCGCCCGGGGATGTAGCCCTCCGGGATCGCCCACGTCCGGTGTCCCACGGCTCGCGGCAGTCCGTTCGCGTGCGTCAGATCACTCATGACCACGACGATGATGACGTCTGCGTCCGGCGCACCCCTCGGTCCCGGTCGAAGGTCGGGGGAGGGCCCCGCCGGCGACGGGCGCCCGGCACCCGCGGCTGCGGGACCTTGGACCCTGAGTGGCGTCCCGGTCATGCGCGATGATGAGCACAGCACCACGAGGCGTCCCTGAGACGTCAGGAGGCCGGGGGAGCGGATGTCCGATCGGGCGCGAAGGCCTTCCTCTGCCGTGACCGTCGCCGGCCACAACCAGCAGTTCCTCGTCCACGTGCTCCTCGTCGCCGCGAGCGGTACCGCGCTGGTCCTCGTCGCACGCTCCATCGATCCGGTGGCACTGGCGCCAGGCGTTGCACCGAGCTTCGGAACCTGAGGCCGGATCCCGCGATCGGACGCGGTCATGCGATCCCAGCACCAACCACCACGAGCGGCGCACGGCCCTGCGAGCCGGGTGCGGCGCACCTGGGCGCCGGGGGCGTTCCTGGCGCTGGTGCTGGTCTACAGCTGGTCCCTCGAGTTCGTCGCCGTCCTGCTCGGTGGCGGCTGGACACGCGGTCCGGTGCTGGGTCTGTTCGTGACCGCCACCATCGGACCCGCGTTGATCGCGTCGCTGCTCGTCCTCGCTGGCTGGGCGGACATCGACCTGCGGACCTTCTGGCATCGGGCCGTCGACGTGCGCAGCATCACGCTCCTCTGGTACCTCGTCGTGCTGACGATGGCCACCGCGCCGATGCTGGCCGGTCGGCTCGTCACCGTCGGCCTCACCGCTGGGTGGACGGTGTCGGCTCTGGCCCCGGGCTTCCTCGTGGTGGGCGTGCTGGCCGGGCTGGCCGAGGAGCCGGGGTGGCGCGGCTACGCACAGCACGGCCTGCAGCGTCGGGTCCCCGTGGCCGCCGCGGGCCTGCTCATCGGGGTGATCTGGGCGCTCTGGCACGTGCCCCTGGCCTTCGTCGAGGGCACCTACCAGCAACAACTCGGGTTCGGTACGGCTGCGTTCTGGCTCTACCTGCTCGCCATCCTGGCCCAGTCGGTGATCTATGCGTGGATCTATCGGGCGACCGGCAGCGTGTTCGCGACGGTGCTGTTCCACGCGGCGGTCAACGTCGCGGGCGAGGTGGTGTCCGTGGACGCGGCCGCAGGCTACGAACTCGCGTTCTGGACGTTGCTCGCGGTATCCCTGGTCGCGCTCGACCGCCGCATGCGGCGCCCTTTCCGCTGAGCGCGAGCCGGTCGGTCGTGGTCCGAGCCACTGGCGGTGTCACGGACCGGTCGAGCGCAGGTAGCCGGTGATCTCGGAGGTGTAGAGCACCTCCTCGGTCGTCAGCTTCGCCCAGGGGGTGCCGTCGTCCGTCCACGTGAGTGCCGTCTCACGCGGCAACACGCGGCCGTCGAACTCGGCCCAGGACACGACCTCGTTGAGCCAGAGTGTCCGGTGTTCGGCATGCTCGCCCTTGAAGCGCATGGATGCGAGGGAGCCGAGCCGACCGGTCGGCTCGAAACGAGCGACGAAGCTCTCCTCGCCGTGCGCCGTCGGTACGACCAGCCGGGCCGTGTCGTCGTCGATCGCCTCCCATCGCACCCGCGGATCCGTGAGCCACACCGAGGGCATCCAGACGGCCTCCGCCCACAACCCGAGGTTCGCGCCCTGGTCGACGGCTGGCCCCTCGCTCACGCCGAACGGGAGCTCGAGGCGGGCGGTGCCGTCGTGGAAGGTCTCGTGGACGGTGAGGAAGGTGCGACCGAAGAACGTGGCCTCGATGTGGTGGCGGTACGCCTGGCCGGTCGCCTGGCTGAAGCGCCAGCGCACCGGCAAGGTGACGCCGTTGACGCGCATGGTCCCGCGGCCGGACACGACGGCGCCGGCGACGACCGGCACCTCGTCGCCGTACAGCTCCCGGTAGAAGCGGTCGACCGGGGCGGGGAGATCGTCCGGCAGCGCGACCGACGAGGGTTCGGAGACCGGTAACGCCACCGGCGGCAGCGGCCGTGGCGGCACCCGTAGCCCGGCCCACCCGAGGAGCCCGACGACGGCCACGCCTCCGGCGACGATCGTGAACCACCGCATGCCCGCCCTTCCATGCTCCGTGCCGAGCGTCGCGGGCGCGGTGCCGGTCGGGCAGGGTCACAGGTCACCAGCTCGCGTACCCGACTGCCTCTCCGGCCCGGTCGCGTCCTCCGCAATGGCTCGTCGGGTCCCGGGATGTCCCGTGCCTCCGATGTGGCCCCCGCGGGCCGTCGTTCGGTGGCCGTGTACGTCCGATCAGCCACCACCTGCCCATAGCGTGCGCCGTTCCTACGCTCGGGGCGGACCCGGACGAGGAGCGCCCGTGGATCTGCTCGCCGAGAACCCCGTCGTGGCCGTGGTCGTGGCCGTCCTGGTGCTCGGCTTCGTCGGGCACCGTGTCTGGCGCTGGCGACGCGAGTCCGCCATGAGCAGCCACGCCGGCGAGCACGGGTGGCGCCAGGTCCGCCAGGTCGAGACCTTCGCTGACCTTGCCGTGGGCCGGTTCCCGGAGCTGCGGGAGCGGGCCGAGCAGGACGCCCGGTCGGCACGTTCTCCCGGCGGTCGCCGAGGAGCGTTCGGGAGCACCATCCGGGTCGGTCGCTCGCCCGGCGGTGCGTCGGATGCCCGCGCCCGCAACGCCTTCGTCGTCCCCACCCAGCAAGGTGAGGTCGCCGTCGGCGACGTCACCGTCGCTGGCAAGGCCGGGAAGGCCTCCCAGAGCCGTGCGAGTGTGCACCGGTCGGCGGCCGTCGCACGGATCGACGAGCACCTGCCGCGGTTCAAGCTGTTGGGCCGAGCGTGGGTCGACCGCGACTCCGGTGGCGATCTTCCGGACGAGCTCACCGCGAGGTTCAACGATCAGCCGCTGGACCCGGACCAGCGTGCCGCCCTCGTCGACAGCGACGCCTACCGGGTCCTGCTCGAGTCGACGTGCGAGCTGGACGGCGTAGCGGTCGACGGTGACCGGATCGTGCTGCTCGGCCACCGACAGCTGGACCCGGAGCGCGCCGCCGACCTCGCCGAGACCACGGCCGCGTTCGCTCGTCGCCTCGTCGCCGCCGAGGGGCATGTCGCCGACGCGACGGCGACCCGGCTCCGGGACCCGTTGGCCGGCGGCTGATCGCGCCATCCGACGCCCCTCGGAGCGGAGCCACGAGCCGAACCCGTCCGAGCCGGAGCTCGTCACCCCCACTCGCGGTAGCTCGGCGGTGCGCGCCAGGCCACGAGCGCCTCGACCGGCCAGGTCAGCAGCAACATCACCAGGCCGACGACGGGGACGACGAACGAGATCGCCAGGCCGAGCACCGTCACCATCGTGCTGGCGCCCCAACCGGCGAGCAGCCACGGGAAGAGCCCTGGCGGCATCGGACGTCGCCAGGCATCGACGCGTTCCGCCCGGGTCAGCAGCAGGAGGTGGAGGATGGCCACGACGCTGAGCACCGTCAGGTAGGGCACGACCGAACCGCGCACGGTGGGGTCGCGGCCCAGCAGGCTGGTCGGGAAGGGGATCAGGGCGACGGCGCCGAGCAGCGCCAGGTTCAGGATCATGAGCCCAGGTTCCACCGCGGCCAGGTTCGCGAGGAAGCGGTGGTGGATCCACCAGAAGTTGGCGATCACGGCGAAGCTCAGAGCGAACGCGATCAGCTCGCCGGGTTGGTCGAGCAGCGCGCCACCGAGCCTGTCCAGCGACACCTCGGACGGGTCGAGGGTCAGCACGAGCACGGTGAGCGCGATGGCGAAGAGACCGTCACTGAGGTTGGCCACCCTGCTGAACTCGAGGGTGTCGCGTGCGTAGCGCCTGTGGCCACCGGCCCGGATGTCGTCACGCTCGCCCATGGGCGCTCCTCCGGGTCGCGGCGGTCGCCGCTCGGCCGCGAACGGTAGGGGATGGTGCCGCGACACCGGGGGCTCAGGTTCCGAGAGCGACGGCCAGCGCCCAGGCGAGGTAGCCGAGGTTGACGACGACGCGTGCGAGAGCGCCGCCAGGCCGCTCCAACCACCGTGGCTGGTCCGGGGTCGCTCGCACGCCAGGAGCCCGAGCGCTACCGCGAGGACGTCGATCATGGGGTCGCACGTCCAGGACGACGCCCACACGTCCCCAGGCGGTCGCAGCGAGATCGATGAGGACGCACCTCTCGTCGCTCACGGTCCACGCGCCGACGTACCCCGGATCGATCGTCATGGGCTCGACGCGATGTTCACACGGGCGGCCGGCAGGGTCCAGGTGTCACACTGGCTCCCAACGGTGATCGAGGTGGTCCGTGTCGGGTCTGGTGCGCGTCGGGACGAGCGGTTGGCAGTACGACGACTGGCGTGGGACCGTCTACCCGGAGGACCTGCCCAAGACCCGCTGGCTGTCCCACTACGCGACGCTGTTCCCGACGGTCGAGGTCAACTCGACGTTCTACCGGCTCGCGCGGCGCACGGCCGTCGACCGGTGGGCAGCCACCGTTCCCAGCGGCTTCGAGTTCGTGTTCAAGGGCAGCCGCTACATCACCCATCAGAAGAAGCTCAACGAACCCGATGAAGCGCTGCGGCGCTTCTTCGAACCGCTCGAGGGGGCGCGGGAGGCTACGGCGGTGGTGCTGTGGCAGCTGCCGGGCCGATGGAAGCGCGACGTCGAACGCCTGGAGTCCTTCCTCGCCGCGCTTCCACCGGACCACCGCTACGCCATGGAGTTCCGCGACGACGACTGGTTCCACGACGAGACCTACGAGCTGCTCGACCGCTACGGCGTCGCCAACGTGTGGCTCTCGTCGAGCCTGACGACGGAACACGCGACCGTGGCGACCGGAGACCACGTCTACGTGCGGTTCCACGGCTTGGATCCGGATCAGGCGTACCGTTACGACTACTCCCGCGAGGAGCTGCGGCCGTGGGCGGAACGGTTGGGTGAGCTCGCTCGATCGGGCACCCCGGCGTGGGTCTTCTTCAACAACGATCATCACGGCCATGCCGTCCACAACGCCGAGGTGCTAGGGGAGCTCCTCGGTGACGCCGCCAGCCCCCCGGCGTCGAGCGGCTGAGGTTCAGTTCCCGGACAACGTGTCCAGTGGACCGACGACCGCGGTGCGTCGCAGCTTCGTCGCCGTCGCACCGAGCCAGCCCAGGATCACCGCGACCGCGAAGCGTTGGAACGCACCCCCGTGCAGTGCATCGGGATCGGCCGCGGCGGCGACCGACCACGCGCCCAGGGACACGCCGACGACGACCGCGGCGATCGCGGACCACCGGCCGAACCGGCGCCAACCGGGGTGTGAGCGTGCGCGCCGCCACGACAGCGACATGGCCACGATCACCGCGAGGAAGCCGGAGATGGCCGTGATGGCGTGCACGCCGTCGGTGGGTGTCCCTTGCGCGCAGCCCGGCGTGCAGGGTGTCAGTCCCTGCACGACCATGGCGAGGCCGAAGCATCCGACGAGCAGGCCGCTGGGGCCCGCGATCGGAGTCGACCGGCTACGGCGCATGCCGACCGCGAGCAGGAGGACCAGCAGCCCGAAGAGAACGAAGGTGACGTTCATCACGATGGGCTGCGGCGCTTGCGTGCCACCGAGGTCGCTCAGGTTCTGCGTTCGGTGGCTGTAGCCGGGCCAGGTCGACCAGGCGGCGGCGACGCCGAGGACGAACACGCCGGGCGCCCACAGCCCGGCCAGCGCCAGCCGCGCCGTCGTGTCGCGGCGTTCTCCGAGGTCGGTCCTCGATCTCCTCCGGGCCATCGTCGTCTCCCTGCGGGGATCTCCCCCCGGGGCCAGGACACCCTGGAGACAGCATGTCCGGCTGCCGGGGAGACGTCCAGCTGGGTTCGGCGCTGGCACGGACACCCTTCCGGTCGGCTCGGACCTTGGCTGACCGGCGCCCGCGGTGACCCACGGCGACCCTGCCGGGCCGACCACCGCAAGGTCCCTGGCCGGACGATGGTCGCAGGCTGCGCAGCACGTCCCGCGAGAGGCTTGCCTATCGCGTCATCCTGCCCG
>SKTG01000087.1 GCA_007118045.1 Nitriliruptoraceae bacterium | reverse complement strand
GGTCGAGTACCTCGCCGGCCTGCGACAGTTGGAGGCGACGCGGACCTTCTTCGTCGCGGTCCCCCTCCGGCTCGTGGCCGTCGACGGGTCCCCGGTCCGGGCCTTCGCCCTGGAGTTCGAGTCGACCGCCGCCACCGGCGCCTGAGGAGACGAGGTGAGCATGTCACGTGCGACCGCGGCCGTGGTCGGTTCCGGCAACATCGGGACCGATCTACTGGCGAAGCTGCTCCGCAGCGAGACCCTCTCGCCGCGCTACATGGTCGGTGTCGACCCCGAGTCGGGGGGCCTCGCCAGCGCCCGCGAGGCCGGACTCGAGGTCTCCGCGGACGGGGTCGACTGGCTCCTCGGACGCGACGAGCCACCTGACGTGGTGTTCGAGGCGACGTCCGCGAAGGCCCATGCGGCGAACGCGCCGCGCTACGAGGCTGCCGGCATCCCGGCCGTCGACCTGACCCCCGCCGCGATCGGCCCCTACCTCGTCCCGGCCGTCAACGCCGGGGCACACGCCGGGGCACCCAACATCAACCTGGTGACGTGTGGCGGCCAGGCCACCGTGCCGATCGTGGCCGCCGTCACCCGCGTCACCCCCGTGCCGTACGCGGAGATCGTCGCCTCGATCGCGTCCCGCTCGGCGGGCCCGGGGACGCGCGCCAACATCGACGAGTTCACGCGCACGACCGCCCGGGGACTCGAGGTCGTGGGCGGTGCACACCGGGGCAAGGCCATCATCGTGCTCAACCCCGCGGAGCCCCCCGTTCTGATGCGCGACACGATCTTCTGCGCCATCGACCCCGACGCGGACCGGGAGGCGATCGGTGCCTCCATCGAGCGGATGGTCGCCGACGTGGCCGCGTACGTGCCCGGTTACCGGCTGGTCGCGCCACCGCAGTTCGACGATGCCCGGCCGGAGTGGGACGACCGAGCGCGGGTGACGGTGCTGCTCGAGGTCGAAGGCAACGGCGACCACCTGCCGCCCTACGCCGGCAACCTCGACATCATGACGGCCGCGGCCGTCCGCGCGGGCGAAGCCCTCGTCACGGCACCGGAGGTCGTTCGATGAGCGTTCCCACCGAGGTCCGGGTCACCGACACGACCCTGCGCGACGGGAGTCACGCCGTCGCGCACCGGTTCACCGAGGCGCAGGTACGCGACACGGTCCGCGCTCTCGACGCGGCGAACGTGCCGCTGATCGAGGTGACGCACGGTGACGGTCTGGCCGGCTCGTCCTTCAACTACGGCTTCAGCGCGGTCCCCGACCTGCGGCTGATCGAGGCGGCCGTCGAGGAGACCAGCACGGCGCGCATCGCGGCGCTGCTCCTGCCCGGCGTGGGCACCTCCGAGGACCTGCGAGCGGCGGTCGACCTCGGGATCGGCGTCGCACGCATCGCGACGCACTGCACCGAGGCGGACGTCTCCATCCAGCACTTCGGGCTCGCGCGCGAGCTGGGTCTGGAGACCGTCGGGTTCCTGATGCTCAGCCACCAGTTGGAACCCCAGCAGCTCGCCGGGCAGGCCCGCATCATGGCCGACGCGGGGTGCCAGTGCGTCTACGTGGTCGACTCGGCCGGTGCCCTGCTCCCCGCGGACGCCGCCTCCCGGGTCCTCGCCCTGCGCGAGGAGCTCGGCGACGACGCCCAGGTCGGTATCCACGCCCACAACAACCTCGCCATGGGGGTCGCGAACTCCCTGGCCGCCGTCGAGGCCGGTGCCCGCCAGGTCGACGGTGCGTGCCGCTCACTGGGCGCCGGGGCGGGCAACGCCCCCACCGAGGTGGTGGCCGCGGTGTTCGAACGCTCGGGGATCGAGACGGGTCTCGATCTGCACGGCTTGCTCGCCGTCGCCGAGGACGTGGTCCGCCCCATGCTCACCCGTGAACCGGTGATGGACCGCAGCTCGATCGTGATGGGCTACGCCGGGGTCTACTCCAGCTTCCTGCTGCACGCGGAACGTGCGGCGGACCGGTACGGCGTACCGGCACACGAGATCCTCATGGAGGTCGGCCGTCGCGGCTACGTGGGCGGCCAGGAGGACATGATCATCGACATCGCCGTGCGGCTGTCCGCCGAGCTCGAGGGCTCGGACACCGACGCGGCGGTCTCCTGACGAGAGGAAGCACCCCGTGGAACCCGTTCGACTCGGAACCACCGGCCTGAAGGTCTCACCCATCTGCCTCGGCATGATGAGCTTCGGTGACCCCGCGTGGCGGGACTGGGTGCTGCCCGAACCCGAGGCGGAACCGATCGTGCGCGCCGCGGTGGAGGCGGGGATCACCTTCTTCGACACCGCGGACATGTACTCGCTCGGGGTCAGCGAGGAGATCACGGGTCGTCTGCTCCGCTCGCTGTTCGGTCGCCGCGAGGAGTACGTCATCGCCTCCAAGGTGTTCATGCCCGTGGGGGACGGTCCGAACGACAGCGGCCTCTCGCGCGGGCACATCATGGACGCCGTGGACGCCTCGCTGCGCCGGCTCGGTGTCGACCACATCGATCTGTACCAGATCCACCGGTGGGACCCGGACACCCCCATCGAGGAGACCATGGAGGCGCTCCACGACCTCGTCCGGGTCGGCAAGGTGCGCTACCTCGGCGCCTCCTCGATGCACGCCTGGAGGTTCGCCAAGGCGCAACGGGTGGCGGCCGTGAACGGCTGGACCCCGTTCGTGACGATGCAGAACCACTACAACCTCCTGTACCGCGAGGAGGAGCGGGAGATGATCCCGCAGTGCATCGACATGGGGGTCGGCGTGCTGCCCTGGAGCCCGCTCGCCCGTGGCAAGCTGGCGCGACCGGCCGATGCCACCAGCGGCAGTACCCGCGAGGGCTCCGACCACCTCCACGAGAAGCTCTACGGGGACGCGAACCGGGAGATCGTCGACGCGGTGGGGACGGTCGCGGACGAGCTGGGCGCGACCCGCGCACAGGTCGCGCTCGCCTGGGTGATGCAACGACCGGGGGTGACGGCGCCGTTGGTCGGTACGACCAAGCCGAGGCACCTCGACGACGCGCTCGCCGCCGTCGAGCTCACCCTGGACGACGAGCACGTCGAGCGGCTCGAACGCGGTTACACCGCGCGCCCCGTCATCGGGATCTGAAGGGCCCGGCCCGACCACGGTCGCCCCGGTCAGGACCGGGCCGGGCCGGTCACGGACCCGGATCCCCGCTCTCGCGCAGCTCCGCCCGCAGCTCGTCGGAGTGTTCACCGAGGCGGGGTGGTGGTCGCAGCTCGCGATCGCCTGCGCCGAAGGTGACCGCGCTCCCGGGTAGGCGTAGGTCGCCGAGCGTCGGGTGGGCGACCGAGTGGATCAGACCCTGCTGCGCGACCTGGGGCAGGTCGTACACCTCGTCGAGGCTCCGGACCTTCCCGGCGGGTACGCCGGCCTCGGCCAGACGCTCGATCCAGGTGTCGGCGTCCTCACGTTCGAGGGCGGGGGCCATCGCACGTTCCAGCTCGTCGACCCGCTCGACACGGTCGCCGTTGGTCGCGAACCGCTCGTCGTCCGGGTCCACCTCGACCAGGGGCGCGAAGCGACGCCACAGGGACTGGGACCCCACGGCGATGTTGACCTGTCCGTCCGCGACCTCGAACGCGCCGTACGGGGCGATCAACGGGTGACGGTTGCCGTCCGGTTCGGGCACCTCGCCGGCGAGCAGCCACCGGGTGCCCTGGAACGTGTGGATGGCGATCATGCCGCCGAGCAGGGACGTGCGCACCCACTGGCCACGGTCGGTGCGCTCGCGCTCCTGCAGCGCCGCGAGCACGCCGAAGGCGCCGAACATGCCGGCGAGGATGTCGGCGATGGGCACGCCGACCTTCGTGGGTGGTCCGCCGACCGGGCCGGTCAGCGACATCAGCCCGCCCTCGCCCTGCACGATCTGGTCGAAACCGGGGCGTGAGCCGTCGGGGCCGCTGGAACCGAAGCCGGTGATCGACAGACCCACCAGTCGCGGGTGGGTGGCCAGCAGCTCGTCCTCGCCGAGGCCGAGCCGGTCCATCACCCCGGGCCGGAAGTTCTCCACGACCACGTCGGCGCCGGCGATCAGCTGGCGCAGGACGCCGAGGTCGCCCTCGTCCTTCAGGTCGAGCGTCACGGACCGTTTGTTGCGGTTGACGGAGAGGAAGTAGACCGACTCGCGCTCGTCACCGTCACCCACGAAGGGAGGGCCCCAGGAGCGGGTGTCATCGCCCTTGTCCGGCCGCTCGACCTTGACGACGTCGGCGCCGGCGTCGGCGAGCATGAGCGTGGCGTAGGGCCCCGCCATCGCACGGGACAGGTCGATCACGCGGATGCCCTCCAGTGGCCCACCGGTCGCCGGCGTGCTCACGAGGACACCTCCTGGGCGTGCTCGGCCGAGAGCCGCACGTACTCCTCCGTCGTCGCGGCGATCATGCCGCGCTCCGCATCGCCCGTCTCCTTGCGGACCTTGGCGGGGATGCCGACGACCAGCGAGTTCGGGGGGACCTCCATGCCGGGCCGGACGACGGCCCCCGCCGCCACGACCGAGCCGGCACCGATGTGCGCACCGTTGAGGACGGTGGCACGCATCCCGATGAGCACGTCGTCCTCCACGACGGCGCCGTGGACGATGGCCCCGTGGCCGAGCGAGACGCGGTCCCCGAGGATCACCGGCAGCCCGGGGTCGGAGTGCAGGATCGAGCCGTCCTGGACGTTGACGTCCTCACCGAGCTCGATGCGTTCCAGATCGGCCCGGACGACGCAGCCGTACCAGATGCTGGACCCGCGACCCATGGTCACGCGGCCGATGACGACCGCTCCCGGGGCGATGAACGACGCTTGCGCGACGTCGGGCCGATGCTCCTTGAAGGCGTGCACGAAGGGTTCCATCACGAGCTCCTGTGTCATCCCGGCAACGGACGTCGTTCGACGAAGGGGCGAGAGCGCCGGACCACTCGCCCCGGGACGGCGACACATCAGTTGGAGTGGCTGTCGCTCACCGTCTGCGACTCCGAGCCGAACCGTGATTGCACGATCCGGGTGATCACCGGCGCCAGCAGGAAGATCACCGCGAGGCTCAACAGCAGCGCTGCGATGGGCCGCTGGACGAAGATCATCGGGCTGCCGTGGCTGATCGAGAGGCTGCGGGACAGCTGGCGCTCCATGAGCGGACCGAGCACCACGGCCAGGACCAGCGGGGCAGCGGGGTAGTCGTAGCGCATCATGAAGAACCCGATGAGCCCGAAGAGCAGCGCCAGCCAGACACCCCACATGCGGTTCTCGATCGCGAAGGCGCCGACGAGGGCCAGCAGCAGGATCAACGGGTACATGAAGCGGTAGGGGACCCGCAGCACCGATGCGAACACCGGGGCCATCGGCAGGTTGAGCACGAGCAGGAACAGGTTGCCGACCCAGAACGAGGCCATCAGCCCCCAGGCGAGGTCGGCCTGCTCGACCATCAGCAGTGGACCCGGCTGGATGCCGAACATCAGGAAGGCACCCAGCAACACGGCGGTGGTACCGGACCCGGGGATACCGAGGGTCAACGTCGGGACGAACGAGCCGTTGACCGCCGCGTTGTTGGCTCCCTCCGGGCCGGTGATCCCGGCGAGCTCGCCCTTGCCGAAGCGCTCGGGGTGCTTGGAGATGCGGCGCTCGGTCTCGTAGCTGAAGAACGACGCGAGGGTCGCGCCCGCCCCCGGCAGCACGCCGAGCACGAAGCCCAGACCCGTCCCCCGCAACGCGGGCTTGATCGTCTGGCCCCACTCCTCCTTGCGCAGGATCATCTCGCGGAAGTGGGTACGGATCGGCTTCGCGCCTCCGCGGCCCACCTGGCGCATCACCTCGGCGATCGCGAAGAGCCCGATCACGATCTCGATGAAGCCGACGCCGCCGAACAGCGACACCTCGCCGAAGGTCATCCGGGCGACGCCCGACTGCACGTCGATGCCGATCGTGCCGATGACGAGCCCGAGCGCGCCCATCGACAGACCCTTGAAGACGTTCTGTGACGTGAAGCCAGCGACCGCGAGGATGCCGAGAACCATCAGGGCGAAGTTCTCCGGCGCCCCGAAGCGCACGGCGATGGCCCCGAACCCCGGGGCCGCGGCCATCAGCAGCGCGACGCTGATCGTTCCCGCGATGAACGAGGCGATCGCCGCAGCCGCCAGCGCCTGGCCGGCCCGGCCTGCTCTGGCCATGGGATAGCCGTCGAACATCGTGACGACCGACGACGAGTCACCTGGCGTCGCGATGAGCACCGCGGAGATGGTCGCGCCGTACTGGGACCCGTAGTAGATCCCGGCCAGCATGATCAAGCCGCCGACGGGGTCCAGGGTCAGGGTGACCGGCAGGACGATGGCGACACCCGTCGCCGAACCGAGGCCCGGGAGCATCCCGATGAGGGTGCCGAGCACCACACCCAGCGCGACCAGCGCCAGGTTCTCCATGGAGAGCGCGGTCTCGAAGCCCCCGGCGACGTTGCTGAAGAACTCCACGCTCGGCTCCTCGCGGAACGATGATCCGGCTCTCCCCGCCGGTCGTCATCGCGGGTTGGTGGCCCCGGGGTTGCCTCAGAAGAACGGCATCTCCGGGATGGGGATGTTGAGGAAGTTCACGAACAGCAGCCAGGCGAACAGGTACGCGCCGGCCGCCACCAGCACGGCCTTCCACAGCTTCTCACGCTCGTGCAGCACGAGCAGGCCGACGATCATGACCGCGAACGCCAGCAGGAACCCGATCCGCGGGGCGAGCCAGGTGGCCACGGCCGCGGCCGCCAGCACGAGCAGCGACCGACCGGTCTTGAGATCCGGGTCGGCGCTGGGGGTGAGCTCCGACGGGTCGATGCCTTGGTCGTCGTCGTCCGCGTCCTTAGCGTCGGTCTCGTCGCTCACCGAACCATCGGTGGCCGCGGTCGACCGGTCCTGTGGGTCCTCGCCGGACCGGATCTCGTCCTTCTCGGCCTCCTCGGCCGTCGGGAACACGCCCTTGACGATCACCCCCACCCCGGTGAGCGCGAGGAGGATCCCGGAGAAGAAGGGCATGGCGCCCGGGGCGAGCCGCCCACCTTCGCCGATGACCTCGAACTGCAACGCGTTGATCGCGAACACGGCGCCGACGCCGATGATCAGCAACCCGCCGACGAGGTCGGGGACCACGACGCTTCGCCGTCGTCGGGAGCCCTCCCTGGCACCGTTCGTCTTCGCCATGCTGTCGGTCTCCCGCCGCGGTGCTCTCCCTACCGGT
>SKTG01000325.1 GCA_007118045.1 Nitriliruptoraceae bacterium | reverse complement strand
TCGTCGAGCGCGAACGCGCCGCCGGCGCGGCCCGTCGCGCCGGCCTGCTGGCCGCCGGCACGTTCGCGCTGGCGATCGTCCTGGCGACGCTGCTCCCGAACGCGCTCCTCGGCGGCGGCTGACCACCATCTGGCGCCACGCGGCCCGAGCACCCGGGCTCGAGGCCGGCGACGGACGAACCCGGCCGAGGGTCAGCCGGCTCCGTCGGAGGACCCCTCGTCGCCACCTGGGTCCTCGTCGGCCGTCGCCAGGTCGTCGGGCATGCCGTCCGCCCGGTGGTCGGCGCCCACCACCCCGGGCTCCCAACCCCGCGGCAGCGCGCGGGTGGCCGGGAACAGCAGGTCCATGAACCGCTCGGCGGTCGGCTGCGGCTCGTGGTTGGCCAGCCCCGGCCGTTCGTTGGCCTCGATGAACACGTGCTCGGGCAGGGTGACGTCCGTGACCAACAGGTCCATGCCGACGACCGGGATGTCGAGCACCTCGCTGGCACGGACCGCCGCCGCCGCCAGCTCCGGGTGCAGCTGCTCGGTGACGTCGTGGAGGGTGCCGCCCGTGTGCAGGTTGGCGGTACGACGCACGGGGAGCCGCACGCCCTCCGCGAGGACCTGGTCGAACTCGTAGCCGGCGTCCCGGACGGTCTTGGAGGTCAGGTCGTCCATCGGGATGCTGGCCTCGCCACCGGTCGCGGCCGCGCGCCGGCGTGACGTCGCGGCGATGAGCTCGGCGACGGTGTGCTCGCCCGTCCCGGTGATCGTGGCGGGCAGGCGCAGGGAGGCCGCGACGGCGCGGTGGTCGATCACGACGATGCGCAGATCGTCGCCGGACACCAGTTCCTCGAGCACCACGTCGGGGCAGTAGCGCTCGGCCAGGGCCACCGCGTCCGTGAGCTCGTGCTCGGCCCGGACCCCCACGGTGATGCCCTGGCCCTGTTCACCCCGGGCCGGCTTGACCACCACCTCGCCGAGCTCACGGAGGAACTCCAGGTCCTGCTGGTCGTGGCTGGCGACGCGGCCGAGCGGCACCGACAGCCCCGCATCGGCCAGCAGGCGTCGGGTCAGCCGCTTGTCGTCGCACTTGGTCATCGCCACCGCGGTGGTCAGCTCGCTGAGCGCCTCGCGGGTCTGGACCGTGCGGCCACCGTGAGCCAGCTTCATCAGCCCGGACTCGGCGTCCACCACCGTGACCGTCACGCCGCGCCGCAGCGCCTCGTCGGCCAGGATCCTGGCGTAGGGATTGAGGTCGTCGATGCCCTCGGCGGGCTGCGCCGCGAAGAGACGCTCGTTGATCGGGTTCTTGCGCTTGAGGGCGTAGACCGGCACGCGCTCGAAACCCAGCCGTTCGTAGAGCCCGATGGCGGGGTGGTTGTCGTGGACCACCGAGAGGTCGAGGTAGGCCCGGCCCCGCCCCTGGAAGCGCTCCGCCAGGGCCCGCACGAGCGCCCGTCCCACCCCGGGGCGGCGGGTCTGCGGGTCGACGGCCAGGCACCACAGGCTCGTGCCCTGCTCCGGGTCGTTGAACGCCCGCACGTGATCGACGCCCGTGACGGTCCCGACGACCTCGCCCGTGTCCGCGTCCTCGGCGACGAGGTAGACGAAGGTCGCCGTCCGCTGGTTGTCCCACAGGATGCGGCTCGGGGCGGTCACCATGCCGGCTGCCGTGTAGATCCGGTTCACGGCGTCGGCATCCGCCTGGTCGCGCAGGTCACGTACGACGAGGCCGCTGACGGGACCTGCGGGACGGTGCTGGTCCAACCACAGCCGGTAGGTGTGGCTCGGGTCGATGAACAGCTCCTGCGGGGCCTTGCTCACCAGAACGTGCGCTTCGGGCGCGTACAGGCAGACGTCGCGGCGGCCCGGTTCCTCCCGACCGACCTCGCGGATCAGCTCGTCACGATCCGCGTAGGTCTGGCCGAAGATCAGCCGTCCCCAGCCGCACTCGAGCGCGACGTTCGGGCTGACCTCCTCGGACAGGCGCGACGGTCGTGCGTCCCAGGACCGGGTGGAGAGCCGCTCGTCGTGCGCGGTCTTGCCGACCGGCTCGCCGACGCCGCGGCCCGCGTCGTCCTTCTCGCCCTCGTCGGGGTTCTGTGTCATGTCCGCGCTCCTGACGACGACGTCGTTCGTGCCCGCGGCTCGTGGGCCGGCTCGTCGATCGCTGACGGTGATCGGGTCCGGGTCGACGGCGAAGGGACGACCGCTGGGTGCGGTGTCAGGGACGCACGTCGTGCGACTGCAACCACAGCTCCAGCAGGCCGAGCTGCCACAGCTTGTTGCCGCGCAGCGCCGTGAGCTCCTCGTTCGGGTCGGCGAGGAGCCGCTCGACGTAGGCGGGCTCGAACAGGCCGCGCTCCCGGGCCTCGGGTGCGTGCAGAGCGTCGTGCACCAGGTCGAGGTAGGGGCCCTCGAGGTACTTCAGGGCCGGGACGGGGAAGTAGCCCTTCGGCCGGTCGATGACCGCGCTCGGGATCACCCGCCGGGCGGCCTCCTTGAGCACACCCTTGCCCTCCTGGGCCAGCTTCAGCTCCGGCGGCACGCGGGCAGCGACCTGCAGGACCTCGTGGTCGAGGAAGGGCACCCGGGCCTCGAGCCCGGCCGCCATGGTCATGTTGTCCACCCGCTTGACGGGATCGTCGACGAGCATGATCTGCGAGTCGAGTCGCAGAGCCATGTCCGTGGCCGTCTCCGCACCATCGGCGAGGAAGTGCCGTTCGACGAAGGCGCGACTGACGTCCTCCTCGAGCCGGTGCTCCGGGCGAAGCACCTCGGCCATCTCCGCGTGCGGGCGGTCGAAGAACGCGGCCTGGTAACGGTCGACGGCGCGCCGGGCCAGCTCCTCCCGGGACGCCCCGGGGCCGAGCTCCTCCGTGAGCGCCTGCATCGGGGGGTACCAGTGGTACCCGGCGAAGACCTCGTCGGCGCCCTGCCCCGACTGCACGACCTTGACGTGCTTGGCGACCTCCTGGCTGAGCAGATAGAAGGCCACGGCGTCGTGGCTGACCATCGGTTCGGCCATCGCCCCGACCGCCTCGTGCAGCGCGGGCAGCATCCGGGAGGTGTCGATGCGGATGCGGTGGTGGTCGGTCTCGAACTCGCGGGCGATCACATCCGAGTACTTGAACTCGTCGCCCTCCTCGCCGCCGACGGTCTCGAAACCGATCGAGAACGTGTTGATGCCCCGCTGGCCCGCCTCGGCGAGCAGTCCGACCACCATCGAGGAGTCGAGCCCGCCCGAGAGCAGCACGCCGACGGGGACGTCGGCGACGGTGCGCCACTCGACGGCGTCGCGCATGGCCTGGAGGACCGCGTCCTCCCAGTCGCGCTCGCTCCAGTCGGCCCGTTGCGGGTCGCGGGTGAAGTCGGGACGCCAGAACTCGGTGTCGGAGACCGTGCCGTCCGCCTCGATGGCGCGGATCGTGGCGGGCGGCAGCTTGCGGACGCCCTGGAGGATCGTGTGCGGCGCCGGCACCACCGAGTGGAAACTCAGGTAGTGGTGCAGCGCGACGCGGTCGATCGAGGTGTCCACGTCGCCGGCGCTGACGAGCGCGGGCAGGCTGGAGGCGAACCGCAACCGCGTGCCCGCCCAGGAGTAGTACAGGGGCTTGATACCGAAGCGGTCCCGGCCGAGGAAGGTGCGGCCGCTGTCGCGCTCGTGGATCGCGAACGCGAACATGCCCTGGAGTCGGTCGACGAAGCGATCGCCCCAGGCGTGGTAGGCCTTGAGCGCCACCTCGGTGTCGGAGGTCGAGAAGAAGCGGTACCCGCTCTCGACGAGCTCCTCCCGCAGCTGGCGGTAGTTGTAGATGCAGCCGTTGAACACGATCGTCGACCCCAGGTCAGGGTCGTGCATCGGTTGGTTGCCGCACGAGGACAGGTCGATGATGGCCAGGCGCCGATGACCGAGCGCGATCGGGCCCGCGGACCACACGCCCTGCCCGTCGGGGCCGCGATCGGACATCTCCGCGGCCATCCGGGCCACGGCGCCGATGTCGGGGGTGGTGCCGTCGAGGCGGAGCTCACCGCTGAAGCCGCACATGGGCATCCTCGTCTACGACCGGAGCGCCGACGGCCGACACGCTAGCGAGTCGCGCAGCGGGCATGGCCACTGAGGAGGTCGCTCCCCGGGCGCCCACGTGGGTCGATGCCCTCGGCGACCCACGGACGCCCCGGTCAGCCCGGAGCACGCTCGAGCCGGCTGGCCAACCACCGGCTGGTCTCCGCCCACGCCGGCGAGCCCGGATCGATCACGTCCCGGTGCCCGATCGGCTGCGTCACCACGCTCACCTCGTCACCGGCCGAGCGCGCGGCGTCGTGGTACGCCGCGCTCTGCTCGGGGGGCACGTCCTCGTCCTCGGAGCCGTGGACGAGCAGGACGGGCACCCCGTGGCCCACGAGCCGGATCGGATCGGCCCACCGCCACCGTCGGGGGAAGCGACGTTGCGAGCCACCGAGGAAGCTGGTGACGGCGCCGTCACCGAGTCCCGCCAGGGCAGCCCCCTCGAGATCGGCGACCGGCGCGAGACCGACGGCAGCCGCGGGCACGAGGTCCGGTCCCGCCCCGGGCGCCTCCGCAGGCAACCGGTGCCGCGACGCGGCCCAGAGCGCGAGGTGCCCGCCCGCGGAGTGACCGACGACGGCGACCCGCTGGAGGTCGATGTCCGTCAGGCCGGCGAGATGGTCGATGCCCGCGGCGACGTCCTCGAGCGTCGTGGGCCACCCACCCTCGCCGCCGACCCGGCGGTACTCGAGGTTCCAGCTGGCGAAGCCATCGCGCTGGAGCGCCTCGGCGAGCGGGGTCATCAGCGTCCGGTCGTAGCGTTGCCGCCAGAAGCCCCCGTGGACCAACACGACCACGGGCCAGCCACCGGCCGGCGGCGCGCCGTGCGGACGGAGCAGCTCCCCGACCTGGTCGCGCCCGCGACCGTAGGACCCCAGCATCGCGTCGCTCCACCCTCGCGCCGGGCCAGCTGCCCGCCGGCGCACACTACCTCGCGGGAGCCGTCGTCCCGATGGCGGAGCCCCGCCACCCCACACACGCCACGACCGCCGCGGGTTCCTAGACTCGGCTCGCCCCGGTCCGGCCGGTCCACCGGGCGCCCAGCTCTCGAACCGGGGTCGCACCGGACCTCGAAAGGCCTGCCGTGGAACCCGTCGCCCTGTCACCGCAACGTCGTCGCGCCGACCTCGAGCGGCTCCGCACCGAGACGTTCGACATCCTCGTGATCGGTGGCGGGGTCACCGGGGCGGGCATCGCGCTCGATGCGGCCACGCGGGGCCTGTCCGTGGCGATGGTCGAGCAGCGGGACTACGCGGCGGGCACCAGCAGCCGCTCCTCGAAGCTGATCCACGGCGGTCTGCGCTACCTCGAGCAGTTCAACTTCGGCCTGGTCCGCGAGGCCCTCGCCGAACGCGGCCTGCTCCTCGAGCACCTCGCGCCCCACCTCGTCAAGCCGGTGTCGTTCCTGTTCCCCCTGACCCATCCGGTCTGGGAACGGTTCTACATCGGCGCCGGGGTGCAGCTCTACGACCGGCTCGGCGGTGCGAAGCACCTGCCCTCCCACGAGCACCTGACCCGGCGGGGTGCCCGTCGCCTGATGCCCTCCCTCCGCGACGACGCGCTGGTCGGCGCGATCCGCTACTACGACGCACAGGTCGACGACGCGCGGCACACCATGGAGATCGCCAGGACGGCCGCGGCCTACGGCGCGGTCACCACGATCTCCACCCGGGTCACCGACCTGCTCCGGGAGGGCGAGCGGGTGGTCGGCGCGACCGTCCGCGACCAGGAGAGCGGTGAACACATCGCCGTGGGCGCACGTCAGGTGATCAACGCCACCGGGGTCTGGACGGACGAGATCCAGGACCTCGTCGGGCGCGGCCGCATCAAGGTCCGTGCCTCGAAGGGCATCCACCTGGTCGTCCCCCGCGACCGCATCCACAGCGACACCGGTGTGATCCTGCGCACGGAGTCGTCCGTGCTGTTCGTGATCCCGTGGGGCCGGCACTGGTTGCTCGGCACGACCGACACCGACTGGAACCTCGACCTCGCCCACCCCGCGGCCTCGGCGAGCGATATCCAGTACGTGCTCGACCAGGTCAACCGGATCCTGCGCACACCGCTGACCCACGAGGACGTGGAGGGCGTCTTCGCCGGTCTGCGCCCGCTGCTGTCGGGCGAGGACGAGTCGACCAGCCAGCTCTCGCGGGAACACGCCGTGGTTCCCACCGTGGCCGGCCTGCTCACCGTCGCGGGCGGCAAGTACACGACCTACCGGGTGATGGCCGAGGACGCCGTGGACGCCGCGGCGCGCAACCTGCCGCAGCGGGTGCCGGGCTCCGTGACCGACCGCACCCCCCTGCTCGGCGCGGAGGGCTACCACGCCCTGTGGAACGGTCGGCACCGGCTCGCGGACGAGCTCGGGCTGCACATCGACAAGGTGGAGCACCTGCTCAACCGCTTCGGTTCGTTGATCCACGAGCTCACGCCGCTGCTGACCGAGCGACCCGAGCTGAGCGAGCGCATCGCCGGCGCCGAGGACTACCTGCGGGTCGAGGCCGTCTACGCCGCGACCCACGAGGGGGCGCTGCACCTCGACGACGTGCTGGCCAGGCGCACCCGCATATCGATCGAGACCTTCGACCGCGGACGCAGCGCCGCACGCGACGTGGCGCCGCTCGTCGGCGAGGTGCTGGGCTGGGACGACGAGGCGATCGCCCGGGAGATCGAGCACTACGACGCGAGGGTCGCGGCCGAGGTGGAGTCGCAGAAGATGCCGGACGACCGCACCGCGGACGCCGCCAGGTTGGGTGCCCGCGACGTGCGCGTCGGCGGGGCCTAGTTCGGCAGCCGGTGTTGCCGGATAGGGAGGACCGGCTCGTGGCTATGCCCGGTCTTCCCTCCGGGAAGCCCGCGGGTGACCGGTTCTGACGGCTGGTCGCAGCCCACGGGTGCACCGCGCTGGTCGTTGCGGGTTACGAGCAGCATCCCGGTCAGCGCGACGCCGGGGGCGCACCCCCGGCGTCTTCGAGGTTCGGTGTGGTCAGCTGCCGTGCGCGACGTCGATGAAGGCGCGCTCCGGACCATCCACACGGTCGGCGTCGAACCAGTTCAGCCCCGTGGTGCCGATGAAGACCTGGTAGCGGCCCTCGTAGGTGCTGACGCTCTCCACCTCGACGATGCCGTCGCCCTCGACGGAGATCGCGTCGGCC
>SKTG01000489.1 GCA_007118045.1 Nitriliruptoraceae bacterium | reverse complement strand
CGATCGCGAAGAACGCCGGTAGCGGCGAGATGAACCAGGAGTAGCCGTCGAAGCCGTCCAGACCGAGACGGACCAGCACCCAGTTCACCAGCCCGTACTGGTCGTGGAACAGCCACTGCCAGACGGTCGCCGCGGCCACACGGGGCATGGCCCAGGGCAGCAGCACGACCACGCCGAGCACCCACCTGCCCTTGAAGGGACGGTTGAGCAGCAGCGCGACCGCGACGCCGAGCACCATCGTGGCGGCGACGCAGGCCAGGCCGAAGACCACGGTGACCAGGAACACCCGCCGCAGGTGGGCGTCACCGACGATCTCGCGGTAGTGCTCGAGCCCGACGAAGTCCATCTCGCCGCTCACCAGCGCTGCCAGGCCGGCGTCGTGGAACGACAGGTAGAACGTTCGGATCACCGGGTAACCGACGAGCCCGAAGATCAGCAGCAGTGCAGGCGCGAGCAGCAGCCAGGGCAGGGCCCGGGTGTCGAACCACTGGCGGGTGAAGCGACGGACGCCGCCGGTCGTCGCCGGCGGCGTCCCGTCCACGCCGGGCTCACCACGGGAGGGACCCCCGTGGTGCGACCCGGTCGTGGCAGCGGGGCTGGACATCAGTCCGCGAACGCGTCGTTCATCTGCTCGTCGACCTGTGCGACGGCCTCGTCGATGGTCAGGTCACCCTGCATGACCTGCTGGATGGCGTTCTGGAAGACCTGATCGCCCTCGATCGCTCCCCAGGCGCCGGTCGACGGGTAGCTGCGCGAGTGCTCGACCATCTGCGTGGCGAAGGTGTCGTAGAGATCGTCACCGGATGCCTCGGATGCCTCCACTCCGGAGACGGTGCCCGGCAGGAACCCGAGCGCCTCGGCGAACTCCGTGACCTCGTCCTCCTGCAGCATGTGGTCGATGAACTCGCGACCGAGCTCGAGCTCGTCGGACTCCGCGAACTGGACCAGGTGGCTCCCGCCCGCGAACGCCTCCTGGCTGCCCCCGGGACCGGCCGGTGTCAGCTCCGTCGCGACGTTGCCCTCCAGGTCGGGGTTCTCGCCGATCGCCGCGGCCAGGTCCCAGCCGCCGCCGATCATCATGGCGCTGTCCTCGTTGGCGAACGCCTCGCGGACGTCGACCGAGCTCCAGCTGATGGCGCCCTCCGGCGACCAGCCGCGCTCGAACAGCTCGGCGTAGGCCTCGAACGCTGCTCGCCCTTCCTCGGAGTCGACGTTGGCGCTCCAGGTGCCGTTCTCCTCGACGGCGATGTCACCACCGGCGTGCCAGACCATCGGGGCTTGCATGTGGACGTAGTTGCCCGCGACGTTGATCGGGTCCATGTCCGTCTCGGCCTCGATCGTCTCGCCGACCTCGAACAGCTCGTCCCAGTCGGTGGGAGCTTCCAGACCCAGCTCCTCGAAGACGTCCGCGCGGTAGATGAGCGCTCGTGCCCCCGCGTACCACGGGTAGCCGTACGCCTCCCCGTCGACGATGCCGGAGTCGACCATGCTGTCGATGTAGTCACCGTCGATGTCACCCTCGATCGGTGCCAGACCACCCAGTTCGGCGAACTCCGGCGTCCAGGTGTTGCCCATCTCGGCGACGTCGGGGACCTGCCCGCCACCGATGGCCGTCACGAACTGATCGTGCGCCGCGTCCCACGGCACGAACTGCAGGTCCACGGTGACGTTGCCGTGCTCCTCCTCGAAGGCCTCGACCGAGTCACCGACGATGTTCTCGACCTCGTCGCTGCCCGGCTGCATGATCCACACCGACAGGGACCGTTCCTCGCCGTCGTCGGCGGCGTCCGCCTCCTCCTCGCCGTTCGCCTCGCCGTCGACGTCCGGCGCGTCCGTGGCGTCCTCGCCGTCGCCACAGGCGACGAGCACGAGCGCCACCGCGGTCACGGTGGCGAGCGTCTTCCGATGGGCTCGCATGCTCAACTCTCCTCGGGTTCGGGGGCTCCTGGCGCCGTCACACCCGACCGATCCGTGATCGGCCGGGTGCCCCGCCCGGTGGCGGGGGAACGATGCACCAGGCGGTCGTGCAGCCCTGGACCGTCGACCACCAAGCGGTGGGCGCCGTCGATGGCGTCTCCGACCGGCTCGTGGAGCATGGCCCGGGGCAGTTCACGGGTGACCGCCGCCGCGAGCGGCTCGGCCACCAGGTCGTCGAGGTCGAACAGGCCACCCGCGAAGGTCACGAGCAGCGGTTCGACGTCGCCCATGACCGCCGCGGCGGCACGGGTGGTCTCCAGCAGCTCCCTCACGGCATCGGCGAAGATCCCGGCCGCTACGACGTCGCCCGCGCGGGCAGCGGTGGCGACCTCGGGCGCGAAGCTGGCCAGGGTGCGTGCGGGTCGCGGCTCGGCGTGCATCGTGCTCGGAAGCCGCGCCAAGGGACCGAAACGCGACCGTGCGGCCTCGGCCAGCGCCTCGGAGCCGCCGAGCCGCCCGTCCAACCACCGCATCGCCGCAGCCAACCCGGCCCGGCCGATCGACGACCCGGCGCCCGCGTCCCCCAGCAGCCACCCGGCCCCGTCGACCACGTGCGAGGTCCCGGCCGGGGTCACGGCCAGCGCCACCGCCCCCGTTCCCGCGATCGTCAGCACCCCCGGCGCTCCGGCCAGCCCGCCGACGTGGGCGGTGACCACGTCGCTGGCGATCACCACGTCCGTGGTCGGCATGCGGCGCTGGAGCCGTTCTGCGAGCGCGCGACCCGCGGCGGCGTCCTGCGCGGCACCGGTCGTCCCGACGCCGATGGCGGCCGGCGTCTCGTGCTCCTCGAGCAGACCGGCGGTGGCGCGCAGGAGGACCTCGCTGACCCCGTCGACCCCGGCGGGGTCAGCGAGGCTCCAGCCGCCCGCGTCCGCGAGGGATCGCGTGCGGTGACCGTCGTCGAACCGCGCGACGCGACAGGTCGTGCGACCGACGTCCGCGGCCAGGACCGGCCCGACGTCCTGCGACCCGTGGGCGCCCGTCACGCCGGTCCCCCGACCGCGCTCTGCCCGAGACGGGTCGGATGCAGTTCCGCGGTCAACTTGTAGCGGTCCCCGCGGTAGACCGAGCGGACGAACTCGACGGCGCCACCCCGTGTGTCCCAGCTGGCGCGCTCGAACAGGAAGGCCGGGGAGTGCAGCGGCACCTCGAGCAGCTCGGACTCCGTCTCGTCGGTGACCGTGGGTTCGATCGTCTGCAGCCCGTGCTCGATGACGACCCCGTTGCGCGCCAGGAGGTCATAGAACGACGCGTCCTCGAGGTCCTCGGGCGCAAGTGGACCGATCAACGCGAGCGGCAGGTGCAGCGTCTCGATCGCCATCGGTGCCGCGTCCGCCGAACGCAACCGCACGATGCGCAGGATCCGTTCCGAGGGCGAGATCGACAGACGACGGCCGAGCTGGGGGCCGGCGTGCGCCTCCTCGAGGCTGAGCGTGCGGCTGCTCGGTGCGAGGCCCCGCTGACGCATGTCCTGGGAGAAGGAGGTGACCGTCAGCGTCTGGGCGATCTTGGGCTCCGCGACGAAGGTGCCGGCTCCCTGCCGTCGCACGATGTGTCCCTCCCTGACCAGTTCGTCGATCGCGCGACGCAGGGTCATGCGCGAGACCCCGAGGCTCGCGGCCAGCCCTCGTTCGGCCGGCAGCGCATCGCCCACCTCGAGACCAGCGACGAGGTCGCGGACCTCGTCCCGGACCGAGTGGTACTTGATCACGCGAGCGGCTCCTCTCCTTCCGGCGCAGGCTAGAGGTATAGACCACCGCTCGCAACCAGCACGGTCCGATGCCGAGCGCCAGGACCCCATCGCTGGTGACGCGGTCGTCCCCACTGCCAGCCGGTGCTGCAGGCACCGATCGGCCCGGTCGACCGCGGGGACGGCGAGGTGGTCCAGACCATACGGAGGATCGGGTCGACCCCGGAGCAGCGCGACGCCGGCCGCGACGAAGACGCGGTCAGCGGTGACCCCCCGACGAACGGGGGGGCGGGTGCGTCCTCGCGGCCCAGCGAGGGACGCACCCGTCGCGCGTACCATCGGCCACGCACACTGACCCGGGGCAGGCTCGGGGTGGACGGGGGCCCGATGTCAGGACCCATGCGAGGACCGATCGTCTGCGCCACGTCGCTGGCCCTGCTCGTCGCCTGCACCGCCGCGGACCCCGGGCAGGTCGGAGGCGACGGTGGCGGGGACCTCGACGGCGAGGACCGGTTCGCCGAGGACGGCCTCGAGGTGCACTTCCTCGACGTCGGGCTCGGGGACGCGACCCTGCTCCGACACGATGAGGTCGCGATGCTGATCGACACGGGCAACTGGCAACGCTCCGACCTCCTGCCGCTGTTGGAGGACCACGGGGTCGAGGGCCTCGACCTGATCGTGGTCACCCACCCGCACGCCGACCATCTCGGCCAGTTCGACCAGGTCGTGGACCAGCTCGAGGTGGCGGAGGTGTGGTGGTCGGGGTCGGAGACCACCACCCAGACCTTCGAGCGTGCCCTGACCGCGCTGGAGGACTCGGACGCCCGCTACGAGGAACCCCGGACTGGCGACAGCACGACCCTCGGACCGCTCGACATCGAGGTCGTCAACCCACCCGAGGACGTCGACCTCGACGACCTCCACGACGCCGGGCTGGCCATGCGCGTCACCTACGGCGACGTAGCGCTGTTGTTCACCGGCGACGCCGAGCGCGCAACGGAGGCGCGCATGGTCCGGGAGTCGACGGAGAGCCTCGAGGCGGACGTCCTGCAGCTCGGCCACCACGGGTCCGACACCTCGACGACCTCCGATCTGCTCGAAGCGGTCGATCCGGCCGTGGCGGTCTACTCCACCAGCGAGAACAACCCCTACGGTCACCCGCACGCCGAGGTGCTCGACCGTCTCGAGGACGCCGAGGTGTCGGTCTACGGCACACCCGTTCACGGCACGGTCACGATGGCGACCGACGGGAACGACTGGACGATCCGGACCGAGCGGGAGGGTGAGCCCACACCCGGGCCGGAAGGCGAGCACGGCGACCGGCAGGACGAGGAGGAAGCGGCGCCGGCGGCGAGCACCGGGATGCGTTCGCTCCTCGACGCGAGTCTCGTGAGGTCGAGCGGTGCCCGGTGACGCCGAGGAGGCTGACGCGGACGAGCGCCGGCACGATGCGACCTCGGGGATCCCGGCCGACCGAGCGGTGCTGGACCGCGTGGTCGACGACCGGACGGCGGTACTCCTCGTGGGACCCGGTGGCGACGAGCTCCGGCTGCCGCGTGAGCTGCTCCCGGAGGGCGTCGACGATGGCACCTGGCTGGTGCTGGACCTGCGCAGCAGGCCGCCGACCGTGCTGCGGATCGACCCCGACCTCACCGAGATCCGCACCGATGCGATCGGGCGGCGCATGCGACGGCTACGCCACGAACGTCGGGGCGGTCGTTTCGACTGACCGGCGGCCACGTGCTCACCGCGCTCGGTCGGCACCGCTCACCGGACGGCCAGCCGAACCGCGTCGCTGAAGCGCAGGAGCGTCGCCGACGGTCCCGCCCGTCGACGAGCGTGTACGTCACCGTCGAAGAAGCGCTCCCGCAACGCCCATGTCAGCTCCAGCTGCACGCCTCCTTTCGTCGCGGTCCGGTTGACGATGTTCCGTGTGTCGGTGCCGGCGAGCGCACCATCCGCGACCCGGGCGGTGAAGCCGGCGTCACGCAGGCACTCGATCACCCGGTCCCGCCCCTGCACGTCGCGTCCGCCGACCCAGGCGATCGGATCGCGACCGCGGGCACCGTGCACCGCGACCGCGCGTTCGGCCACCGCGAGGAGCGCGAGCAGGGTCGGTTCGTCGAAGGCGGTCGACGGCACGTGCAGCATGCGGTTGCCGGTGGGATCGTTCCCAGCGAACTCGTAGTAGGTCAGGTCGTCGCCGGCGATCGCGTCGGCGACCTCGGAGGAGCCGGGTTCGATGTCGCCACCGTGCGGCGCGAACACCACCACGTCCGAGCGCCCGAGACGCGTGACGATGCGAGGTTGCGCCACGGGCCCATCCTCTCCGATCCCCACACCGTAGAGCGGCTCCAGCATCGGCACACGGCGGCGGCCCCGGGACCCGGACCCGAGGCGGCTCGACGATCGGCCCGCGGCGGCCCGCCCGCAGACCGCCCCGGATCATCGGCCGAGCCGCTGCGCTACCAGATGCCGGGGTCACCCGCGGCGGACGAGCCGTGTCGCGCAGAAACTCGTGCTTCCCAGGGCCGTCTCGCCCGGATAGTTTCTTCGCTGGAGAGTGTCCGATCGCGGGCCGAGGTCGACCGCACGGACGATCGCGCCGTATCGGCGCCAAGGAGAGAACGATGCGTGGTATCCAACCAGTGAGATTCCTGGCGGCTCTGGCGGTCGTCGCCCTGACCGCTGCAGCCTGTGAGGGCGCGGACGTGACGGAGAACGGGGAAGCGCCCGACGATCCGATCGACGACGCCGACGTCGACGACGACGCCGCCGACGACGACCCGGACGCCGAGGCAGCGACCGACGAGGAGATCGAGGAGCAGCTCGACGAGGAGGAGGTCCCGGAGGACGCCACGGCCGTGACGATCGCGGCGGTCAACAACCCGCAGATGCAGGACATGAACGAGTTGGCCGACCGCTTCAACGACGAGCAGGACGAGGTCTTCGTCCAGTTCGTGATCCTGCCGGAGGAACAGCTCCGTGACCGCGTCACCCAGGACGTCGCGACGGAAGCGGGGCAGTTCGACATCGTCACCATCGGCAACTACGAGGCACCGATCTGGGCCGCGAACGGTTGGCTGACGAACCTCTCGGAGTTCTACGAGGGTGACGACGAGTACGACCACGAGGACTTCATCGAGCCGGTGCGCGACACGCTCTCCCACGAGGGCGACCTGCACGCGGTGCCCTTCTACGGGGAATCGTCCTTCCTGATGTACCAGGAGGAGATCTTCGAGGAGGAGGGCATCGAGATGCCCGAGCGCCCCACCTGGGACGAGGTCGCCGACATCGCCAGGGAGCTGCACGACCCTGACGAGAACTTCTACGGCATCTGTCTGCGCGGCGCCGCCGGTTGGGGCGCCAACCTGGCACCCCTGAACACGGTCGTGAACACCTTCGGCGGTGTCTGGTACGACATGGACTGGAACGCCCAGCTCGACCAGCCCGAGTTCATCGAGGCCGTCCAGTTCTACGTCGACCTCCTCGACGAGGCCGGTCAGCCCGACCCGGCCAGCGACAGCTTCACGGAGTGCCTCCCGCTG